>NZ_JAQFJH010000014.1:0-47941 GCF_030440025.1 Streptococcus sp. SO2 | reverse complement strand
CTGGAAGGTAACGAAGCAAGATAGCGAATCCAAGACCTGGAAGCATACGACCTGCAAGAGTCAAACCGTCTGCAACCCATTGGTATTCTTTAACAAGGTTTACAACACCTTGTACGAATTCTCCACCAAAAGCAAGGGCGAAGAATACTGGAAGGGCACGAGAAGCAGCCCATGGAAGCGCACCAAGAAGGTAGTTACGTTCGATAGCTTTATAGTCAAAGCGTTCGATCGCAGCATCAATACGGTGTGCGAAGAATGTAGTAGTCATACGACCAAGTACGTCGAAGTAAGTCAAAAGTGCCGCTACTGGTACAGCGATTGTAGTGATCGCAAGATCTGTTTCGATACCTTGTGAAACTGAGAAAGCTGTCGCAAGAACCGCACCAGAAGTTGCGTCGATACGAGAAGCACCACCGAAGGTACCTACCCCAAGGACAAACAACTGCAAGCTACCACCGATAAACAAACCAGTTGTCAAATCTCCCATGATCAAACCAGTAATGAAACCAGCGAATACAGGGGAACCTGCAGAAGAAACGATCGTCAACTCATCACAGATTTGATAAGCTGAGTACAGAGTGAGAAGTAAAATTTGCCACCATTGTATCATAACAATGACCTCCTAAAAATTTTTTCCTATTTTAATAAGCTCAAAAAGTCTGAAACTGGATCATTTGGAACCATTTGAGCAGTAAGTTTAACACCTTTTTCCGCCAATTTGTGGAAATCTTCTACGTCTTTATCTACAACGTTGATTGAACGTGTGATAGAACGTGTTTCTGGTGTTTGAGACATATTACCAACATTGACTGCTTCAAGCGGTACCCCTGCTTCCACTAATCCAAGGAAGCGGTCTGGTTTACGAGCAACGATAAACAAACGTTGGCTATCATATTTTCCAGCAAGGATATTGGCTGCAGCTTTTTCAACTGGCAAAATACTAAGTTTTACACCTGGTGGTGTTGCAAGTTTCAATCCGCTCTTTTCAACATCGTTGTTAACAACTTCATTGTCAACGACCATGATACGTGAAACATTCAGTTTAGCAGACCAAAGGTTTGCTACTTGTCCGTGGATCAAACGTCCATCAATACGGCATCCTACAATTGTCATAAATTTTCCCCCTTTATATGTTTTAGTGTAGGTTTACGAGTTAAGTGTATGTGATCTCTATATTCCCCTTCAGTTTCAAAGATAATGATGCGGTTAGCACCTTCCTTGAGATAGCTGTGCGGAATATAAAGCGATAAGGTTGGACCAACATTCCAGAAACGTCCGAGATGATGGCCATTGACATAGGCAATCCCTTTACCAAACTCAGATAGTTCTAAGTAGGTGTCCTTCGGAGCCTCAACTTCAAAGTCATAGGCGTAAAAGGCAGGTTGTCCTTCTGTCCATCCTTTTGAGAAATCAATCTTTTCAGGATTATCTAGTGGAAGCGAATAGTGTTCCCAGTTCAGCATGAAGTGTAGGTCTTTGCAGACACCTGTACGAATCCCTTTTCGTTGTGTATCTGCTAGGAACTTATGCCCGTAATTGACACGCCCCATATTTTCTACCAGGACATCAAAACGAGAGAGCGCTTTCTTTTCTCCTTGATAGAAGATGTCCTCACCAATTTCTGTCTGGTACTGAGTTGTAACCCATTTACCATCTACAAATAGCTGAGCTCTGTCTCGACCGTCAATGATACGGATACGTTCTTCTTCTGCATCCCAACTAGCTTCTGTACGATAGAGTAGATAACCGTAGCTTTGTCCCAACTCTTCCATTTTCTTAGGATAGAGACTTTCAGTTGGACTTGTTAGGCTATCCAAGGTTTCAAATAGAGAAACTTTCTCAACCAGTGGAATGTTTTCAACTTCCATGCTCTCTTTGTAAAGTGGTTCTAATTGTGGATACTCAGGATAGTAAGTCGCCATCATTTCCTTAACTGCCATGTATTTAGCAGTTGGATTGCCAGCTTCATTAAGGAGAGCGTCATAATCATAAGATGTTACTTGTGGTAAATCAATAGTTCCTCGAGCTGAACAACCATTCATAAAACCAAAGTTGGTTCCACCGTGGAACATGTAAAGGTTGATAGAGCCTTGCTCTAGTACCTCATGTACGGCTTCCGCTAACTCCTCTGGCTCACGCGTGATGACTGGTTCTTTCCATCGATTAAACCATCCATCCCAGAATTCCATACACATGAGTGGCCATTTCTTGTCATACTCATCAAAGAACTCTTGCATTTGCGAGAAGTTAAAGTTTGCTTTTGAACCAAAGTTCCCTGTCACAAAGAGATCATCTTCAATCAAGGTACCAGCTTTCAGAGTTGCTCGCCATGGACCATCAGATGTAAAGAGCGGACAAGTCACTGAACGTTCTTCCATCAATCGACGAATCTCACGCAAGTAGGTTTTGTCCTCACCGTATGAACCGTACTCATTTTCAACCTGCATCATGAGGATGTTACCACCATTATCCAACAATCTTGGAACAAGACGTGGAAGTAAATGATCATAGTAGCGTCCTACCATTTCTATAAAGGCTGGATCAGAGGAACGGATTCGCATGTCTTTATTTAAAAGCCATGCTGGTAAACCACCGAATTCCCACTCTGCACAGATAAAGGGAGATGGCCGAACAATAGCATACAAGCCTAAGTCCTGAGCTGTCTGAAGAAATTTTTCAATATCAAGATTGCCTTCAAAATTGAAGTTTCCTTCAGTTGGCTCATGTAAATTCCAAGCGACATATGTTTCAACAGTGTTAAAACCTAAAGCCTTGAGATTGTACAATGAATGATACCAGTCTTCTTCAGGAATTCTAAAATAATGAATGGCACCAGATAAAATTTTGAATGGTTCCCCATCTAGGTAAAAATCATCCTCAATTTTAAACCTTGTCATTTTACCACCCCATACTTTTTCGTTTGCGCTTTCATTTGTTGTTATATTAAATGATAAACTAATGAATCCATCTTGTCAATAGATTTTTCGAAAATTATTTAAAATTTTTCTTTTTTTTACTGAATTGTTTTCTAAAATTCTTGTAAAAAAATTTTTTCTTAAATATTTTCGATCTAGATAGCATAAATGTATGAGTTTTTAACCGTAAATAATATGTAAGTCAATCACTTAGAATATTATTTTATTTTTTTACATTATTTACTATCATTTTCAAACTATTTATGGTAAAATCGAAGATGGAGAAGGAAAAAATGAGGTGAAAATATGGCAATTCCAAAGTATCAATATATCAAAGATGAATTGAAAAACAAAATCATTTCAGGTCAATTTGCAAGTGGCGACAAGTTCTTCACTGAAGCAGAATTGATTGCAATGTATGACGTAAGTTCGATCACTGTTGTTCGCGCCTTAAACGACCTTGCTAAAGACGGTTATATTGTCCGCCAACAAGGAAAGGGAACCTTTGTGGCTCGCGCTCGCAAGCACAAACTCGTAGAATTTTCTGATGTAGAAATTTTTGAAACCAAGGACGATAAAGTCACTGTTCTTTCCATTGAACGCGGTAACGATCTTAACTACTTAGAAAAATTGGGATTGCGTGGCGATCAATTTTATTACAAAATCGAACGTATCCGTGAATCTAACGGTGTTACTTATATCTACCACACATCTTATATCCCTGAACAATACATCAATGCAAACTATCCAAATCTTGAATACTATAGTTCTATCTATAATCGTTTCAAATTGGACTACCACATTCACATGAATGACGAGCATTTTGAAGAAATCAATGAAATTGTATTTCCAACTCCAGAACATGCTGCTTCTATCCTAGGAATCGACGCTCAATTCCCAACTGTTCTCCAAACCAAGACAACTAAACTTGAGTCAACTGGCCAAGTGTTGGAATACATTGAAACTTACAAACGTTCTGATTTCTATAAGATTAAATTTATCTCATGTGATCGCGATCACTAAACATTAAAAAGTCTGAGACAATCGTTTCAGGCTTTTCTATTTTTCATTATAGCACGCCAGCTTTTAGTAGGAAATACCAAATGACTTTAAACTATAATTTGGAGAAATTTTACTAAAAACAGAGTAAAAATAAAAATTTAGTTCAAATTAAATAACTTCTTATATTTTTTTTAGGTATTTTATTAAAATACTTGACTTTACTAGATTCAGATAATACAATGGAATCAGTTTGTGAAAACGCTACCAAAACAATAAATTAGGAGGTTATTTAATGAAACCAGAAAATAAACAGCGTTTCTCTATTCGTAAATACGCAATCGGAGCAGCTTCTGTCTTGATCGGCTTTGCCTTTCATGCACAAGCTGTTGCCGCTGATGGAGTCGTACCTACTACAACAGAGAATCAACCTACTATCCAAGCCGCAGGAGAATCGTCTCCACAGGCCAGCGAAGAAAAACTTGAAACTAGTCCTACACCAGAAGCCGTAGCTCCTGCAGCTCCAGTGACACCTGTAACAAACACTGAAGTACCAAAAGTTGAAGCTACTCCTGCACCTATTGTAGAAAAAACTGTTACAACCGAAGAAACTCCAGCAAAACCAGAAGTAACTGAAGAAGCTAAGCAGCCAGAACCAGAAAAGGCAGAAAACAAAGAAGTTGCTAAAGTTGAAGCTCCTGTAGTCGCTACAGAGAAAGCAGCTCAAGTCAATGAAAAACTAGCTAAAAAGAAAATCGTTTCAATCGATGCAGGGCGTAAATACTTCTCTCCTGAACAACTGAAAGAAATCATCGACAAAGCCAAACACTATGGTTACACTGATCTTCATCTCCTAGTCGGAAATGATGGCTTGCGTTTTATGCTAGATGATATGTCTCTAACTGTAGGGGACAAGACTTATGCAAGCGACGATGTCAAACGCGCTGTTGAAAACGGAACAAATGCCTACTACAACGATCCAAACGGCAATCATCTAACTGAAAGCCAAATGACCGACTTGATTAACTATGCCAAGGATAAAGGCATTGGACTTATCCCATCTGTTAACAGTCCTGGTCACATGGACGCTATCCTTAATGCCATGAAAGAACTAGGTATTGAAAAGCCTAACTTTAACTATTTTGGTAAAGAATCAGCACGTACTGTCGACCTTGACAATGAAAAAGCAGTTGCCTTCACAAAAGCTTTGATTGATAAGTATGCAGGCTACTTTGCTGGTAAATCTGAAATCTTCAACATCGGTTTGGATGAGTACGCTAACGATGCTACAGATGCTAAAGGATGGAGCGTTCTTCAAGCCTATAAATGGTATCCAGAAGATGGATTCCCAGACAAGGGCTATGACAAATTCATCGCCTATGCTAATGACCTAGCTCGTATCGTCAAATCTCACGGTCTAAAACCTATGGCCTTCAATGACGGTATCTACTATAATAGCGATACAAGTTTTGGTACCTTTGACAAGGACATCATCGTCTCTATGTGGACTGGTGGCTGGGGCGGTTACGATGTCGCTTCTTCTAAATTACTAGCTGAAAAAGGACACGAAATCCTCAATACTAACGATGCTTGGTACTACGTTCTCGGCCGTAATGCTGACGGGCAAGGTTGGTACAACCTCGATCAAGGATTGAACGGTATTAAGAGCACACCGATTACTTCTGTACCAAAAACAGAAGGAGCTGATGTTCCTATTATCGGTGGTATGGTAGCGGCTTGGGCTGATACTCCATCTGCTCGCTACTCTCCATCTCGTCTCTTCAAACTCATGCGTCAATTCGCAAACTCAAATGCTGAATACTTCGCTGCTGATTACGAGTCTGCCGAACAAGCTCTGAAAGAAGTTCCAACAGACCTTACTCGCTACACAGAAGAAAGTATTGTAGCCGTTAAAGAAGCCGAAAAAGCCATCCGTGCTCTCGATAGCAACCTTAGCCGTGCTCAACAAGATACTATTGATCAAGCGATCGCAAAACTCCAAGAAGCTGTTAGCAACTTAACCTTCACTCCAGAAGCTCAAAAAGAAGAAGATGCTAAACGCGAAGTTGAAAAACTAGCTAAGAACAAGGTTATCTCTATCGATGCTGGACGTAAATACTTCACGCTAGACCAACTTAAACGCATCGTAGATAAAGCCAGCGAACTCGGTTACTCTGACCTTCACTTGCTCCTTGGAAACGATGGACTTCGCTTCCTACTTGATGATATGAGTATCTCAGCAAACGGCAAGACTTATGCAAGCGACGATGTGAAAAAGGCCATCATCGAAGGAACAAAATCTTACTACGACGATCCTAATGGAACTACTTTGAACCAAGCTGAAATCACTGAGCTTATCCAGTATGCTAAGGACAAAGGTATTGGACTAATCCCAGCTATCAATAGCCCAGGTCACATGGATGCTATGCTTGTCGCTATGGAAAAATTAGGCATCGCAAACCCTCAAGCTAACTTTGACAAGGTTTCAAAAACAACCATGGATCTTGAAAATGAAGAAGCAATGAACTTTACAAAAGCCCTTATCGGTAAGTACATGGACTTCTTTGCAGGCAAGACTAAAATCTTTAACTATGGTACAGATGAGTATGCTAACGATGCTACCAACGCTCAAGGTTGGTACTACCTCAAGTGGTATGGTCTCTACGGTAAATTTGCTGAATACTCTAATAGCCTAGCTGCCATGGCTAAAGAAAAAGGCTTGCAACCAATGGCCTTTAACGATGGTTTCTACTACGAAGACAAGGATGATGTTGAGTTTGATAAGGATGTTCTCATCTCATACTGGTCTAAAGGCTGGTGGGGTTACAACCTTGCGTCTCCTCAATATCTAGCAAGCAAAGGCTATAAATTCCTTAACACAAATGGAGACTGGTACTATGTTCTAGGAAATCATAAAAATGACGAGGCTTACCCACTATCAAAAGCTATTGAAAATACTGAAAAAGTACCATTTAACCAGCTAGCTTCAACTAAATATCCTGAAGTAGACCTCCCAACAGCTGGTAGTATGCTAGCTATCTGGGCAGATAAACCAAGCGCAGAATACAAGGAAGAAGAAATCTTTGAACTCATGACTGCTTTTGCAGACCACAACAAGGACTACTTCCGTGCTGACTACAAAGCACTACGCGAAGAACTTGCTCAAATCCCTGAAAACTTAGAAGGATACAGTACAGAAAGTCTCGACGCTCTCAAGGCTGCTAAAGACGCTCTTAACTACAACCTCAATCGTAACAAACAAGCTGAATTGGACACACTTGTAGCTAATCTCAAAGCTGCTAGACTTGGTCTCAAACCAGCTGCCACTCACTCAGGAAGCCTCGATGAGAGTGAAACTGCTGCTACAGTTGAAAATCGACCAGAGCTTCTAGTTAAGACCGAAGAAATTCCGTTTGAGATTGTTAAGAAAGAAAATCCTAACCTTCCAGCAGGACAAGAGAAAGTCATCACTGAAGGTGTCAAAGGTGAACGGACTATCTATCTTTCAGTTGTAACTGAAAATGGCAATCAAACAGAAACAGTTCTCGAAAGACAAGTAACAAAAGAAGCTGTCAATCAAGTTGTCGAAGTTGGAACATTAACAACTCATGTAGGAGACGAAAAAGGTCAAGCTCCTGTTGT
Organism: Streptococcus sp. SO2; assembly: GCF_030440025.1. The sequence continues at coordinate 40,385 of NZ_JAQFJH010000014.1, read as the reverse complement.
AAATAAACCTCGAGTAGTCATCGAAGATGAAGAAATTCCATTTACAACCATCACTCGCGAGACTCCTTCACTACCTAAAGGACAAACTCGTCTAGTAACTGCAGGTGTCAACGGTCGTCGTAGCCATTTTTACTCTGTGACTACTGCTGCTGATGGATCTGAAGTTAAAAAATTGGTTACTAGTGTTGTCGCTCAAGAACCAGTCGCTCAAGTGATCGAAGTTGGCAACCCTGTCACTCACGTCGGCGATGAACATGGTCAAGCAGCTATCGCTGAAGAAAAACCAAAACTAGAAATTCCAAATGAACCAGCCCCAGCATCTGTTCCTGCTGAGGAAAACAAATCTCTTCCTCAAGGTCCAGCTCCTGTAGCAAAAGAAAATAAACTTCCTGAAACAGGAAGCCAAGGTTCAGAATGGTTGATTGCTACTGGTCTTATGACTGCTCTCACAGCTTACGGACTTAGCAAGAAAAAAGATTAAGCACAAATAAAAAGCGGGACAAAAGTCTCGCTTTTTATTGTGATTATTAATCACCCAAACCGATGCGTTCGAAGATCTCATCCACACGTTTGGTATAGTAAGTTGGGTTAAAGATTTCGTCAATTTCTTCTTGAGTGAGGCGTGAAGTCACTTCTGGATCTGCTTCGAGAAGTGGTTTAAAGTCTACTTGGTTATCCCAAGATTGAGCTGTCTTTGGTTGAACAAGGTCGTAAGCTTGCTCACGTGTCATGCCTTTTTCAATCAAAGCAAGCATGGCACGTTGGCTGAAGATCAAACCAAATGTAGAGTTCATGTTGCGGATCATGTTTTCTGGGAAGACAGTCAAGTTCTTAACGATGTTTCCGAAACGGTTGAGCATGTAGTCAATCAAGATGGTTGTATCTGGTGCGATGATGCGCTCAGCTGATGAGTGAGAGATATCACGTTCGTGCCAAAGGGCTACGTTTTCATAAGCTGTTACCATGTGACCACGGATGACACGCGCAAGACCTGTCATGTTTTCAGAACCGATAGGGTTGCGTTTGTGAGGCATTGCTGATGAACCTTTTTGCCCCTTAGCAAAGAATTCTTCCACTTCACGTTGTTCTGATTTTTGAAGACCACGGATTTCAGTAGCCATACGCTCGATTGAAGTCGCGATGCTAGCAAGAACTGCAAAGTACTCAGCATGAAGGTCACGAGGAAGGACCTGTGTAGAGATTTCTTGAGCACGGATACCCAATTTGTCGCAGACGTATTTTTCAACGAATGGTGGGATGTTGGCAAAGTTACCAACCGCACCAGAAATCTTACCAGCTTCCACACCAGCAGCAGCATGCTCGAAACGCTCGATATTCCGTTTCATTTCGCTGTACCAAGTTGCCAATTTAAGACCAAAAGTTGTCGGCTCAGCATGCACACCGTGGGTACGACCCATCATGATAGTGAACTTGTGTTCTTTCGCTTTGTCAGCGATGATGTTAAGGAAGTTTTCAAGGTCCTTGCGGATGATATCGTTGGCTTGTTTGTAGAGGTAACCATAGGCCGTATCGACCACGTCAGTAGAAGTCAAACCATAGTGAACCCACTTACGTTCTTCACCAAGAGTCTCAGAAACCGCACGCGTGAAAGCCACCACATCGTGACGAGTCTCCTGCTCGATTTCCAAAATCCGGTCGATGTCAAAGCCCGCTTTTTCACGAATCAAAGCTACATCTTCCTTAGGGATTTCTCCCAACTCAGCCCATGCTTCGTCAGCCAAGATTTCCACCTCAAGCCAAGCACGGTATTTATTTTCTTCAGTCCAAATGTTCGCCATCTCAGGGCGAGAGTAACGTTCGATCATTTTGTTTTTCCTTTCTTTACTGATTATTCCATACACCATAAATATTTTATATAACGTAAATAGCTTGTTTTTAAAATTATATTGAATGTTTAGTAGCCGTCTATATCTTTAAGTTTTATTTATAAAATATTTTCTGTCTGCTCTCCAATTTTATAATCAACACCATCAATAGTAACCGATTTTTGTTGAATGTCATCTCGTCCTACTAAGATTAAATAATTGTCAGATGGCGACTCAATATATTGTTTCAATTTTTCTTCATCATTTGGTTTTAGTTTTACCGCAAATATATCATGTAACAATATTTCATATGAACCAAATTGTTCTGTATAATGTAAACCACTATCATAAGTTCTGATAAATTCAAATTCAACATCCCTTAAACTTTGAATTTCTAATATATTTTTATCAATAATCTCTTCAATGAATTCTCTTACTACATTGACCTCTCTATTCCGTCTTGTTTGAAACCATTCCAAAAATTTTATGACATTTTTTGATTGTACATATACTCGTAAATCATTAGGAACCCAAAAATTTTCTTTTTTCTCATCAGTTACTTCCAATTCATTAGCGAGGTTATTAAAGGAATCAAATTTTTTATAAACTCCTCCAATCGGTTGATATTGATTTGCTATTTTCGAATTTTTAACTAGTAAATACTTCCCATCAATCTTTATCCTAAATAGATAAGCTATACTAAATCTCACCTGTTTATCTCGAGCTTTTCCTATATTTGTATCTATCCATAACTTTAAATATTTCTTATTATCTCTAATCCATTGCAAAAAAGCACCTACAAAAAAAGAAATAATAGATGCAATAATTGTTGAAATTAACCAAGTCATCTTTTCCCTCCCATAATCACTCACTTATAGTAACTCACAAAATATTCCCATTTCACTAAAATTAATTTCTTTATCTTTATCTTTATTTTTACCTTTATCTTTATCTTTACCTTTATCTTTGTCTTTAGTTTTATCTTTATAAAAATATGGCTCAATTTCTCTTTTAAAACTATCAAATCCTTTTTGTTTTCGTCCACGCTTTTTCTTTGTTCGTTTTATATAAATAAACAGCTCTAACAGCAAAATCCACCATCTAGACATAGCAATTCCTTGCAATGGTAGTGATTCATCCTGTGAATTATTTTTTAAAGGATCGCAATTTAAGCAATACTCATTTTTTAACCGATCAAAAATTTTCTTATTAATAGAAAAATCATTTCTCACAAAAAAGCTTAATATAATAGGCTCTGTAGAAAAATTTTCTCTCATTGTCTGAGACAAATAGTAGTCGAGTTCTTGTTTACGAATTTCTGGTTCTGCATATTTTGTAATAATATAATAGAACCAAATTTCAAATTCTGATTCCGAATAATAATCTAATAAATAATCTCTATCAACAAGCATCTGTTTTATTAATTTAGGAACTGCATTATTAGCTAACTTGCTACAAATTTGATCAATTAATTTATAAACATGCGAAACCAATCTAGGCTGTATATAAGATACTTTGAGTATAAAAGGTATGAAATATGAAACTATACGATCATCTATTTTCACTCTATCATCTTTTATTGTATTTTTTAATGTAGTTAATACAGTTTTTATCTGACTAAGATAATTCTGGGAAACCAGACTTTCTATATATTTCCTAAGTTGCTTATAATTATCTTTATCTAAAGTTAATGTTTCTAGACTATAGCAAATGTTCAAATAAGGAAATAAACTATATACTTCATCTATATTTGCTTTATTATTTTTCGAAAAACCTCTCCCAGTTTCAGTTTTTTCAAATTTTCGCGTTAACGAAAATGATTTAATCAATCTATCAAAAATCTCAATATTCTTTTCCAATTCTGATTGTGAGTACGAATAAAATGAATAATCATCTACATATCTATAATATCTGGTTATGTTTTTATCCTTAAATTTCGCATCAAGAGCAAGACTTATAAATTCTGCTGTAATGAAAGAGCTTATTGGTCCAGTTATAATCCCATTTGTTTGATTTTCATTTATTGCTCTATTATAACTACCTAAAAATTTAAAAAACATAGCTATGCTATTAGTAAAATCATTAAATGGTGCGTATGAACTAAGTTTAAACAAAAGATTTATATCAATTGATGAGTAATAGTTCTCTAAATCAACAGATAAGTAATATGGTGCACTCCCCTCAATTAAGAATGATTTCTCTTCGTTTTTTTCAAAACTTTTATTTAATTTTCTGTTTAATTCATTAGTATAATTTTTAAATTTTTCATAGAATTGTATGTCTTGGTTTTCATAATCCATTCTTAAAAAATGATCCAAACCTAATATTGGTGAATTAGATTTTTGTATGATATCTTCTATTTTTTCTGAATTATATAGTTGCATTATCCAATCATTGTGTGCATGGACTGCATTATAAACAAAAGAAAAAAAGTATATAGGATTCACTATTCCCATCATTCTCTTGGAACCATTATTTTTAAATGCAAAGTATTTTAACGCCTCTGAGCCATATCTCTCAACGTACTCTGATCTTGAAATTTCCTTTAGATTTAACTCTACATAATCACTACTTTTAATTGTTTGATAAACTGGAATCTTGCCTAGTTTAATTCTTTCAAATAACCTATCTGGGATTTTAAAATATTTATCTACAAACGGAGGTAAATTACTTGAAACCATCTGGTCCATGAGTATATCTATATTATATCGATCTTGTCCACTTATCATTAAAACTCTCCAACCTTATCCGGTTCATCACTAAACAAAGTCACATGTCCCATTTTGCGGTTGTGCTTCGCTTCTATTTTACCATACATGTGGAGGTGGGCGCTTGGATTTTCTGTGACATATTTTTCAGCAGCCTCGACGTGTTGGCCGAGGACATTGAGCATGACAGCAGGTGCATGGAGGTGAATAGTAGGAAGTGGTGCACCGAGAACACCCAAGATATGCGTGTCAAATTGGGAAAAGTCGCAGGCTTCGATTGAGTAGTGACCTGAATTGTGTGGACGTGGCGCGATTTCGTTGACAATGATGTCATCAGCTGTCGCAAACATTTCCACGCAAAGGGTTCCAGAAAGGTTCAGCTGTTCTGCGATTCGCACTGCCATCGCTTTGGCTTTTTCATCTAGACTTTCTGAAATGCGAGCAGGTACAATGGTTTTTGAAAGAATGTTGTTGCGGTGGATATTTTCCTGAACCGGAAAAACCGTCACATCCTTGCCATTTCCTGACACGATAACAGAAATTTCAAGGTCAAAGTTGACAAATTCTTCCAAGACACAGTCTGCTGAGTCAGCTAGCGCATAGGCTTCTGCCAAATCTGCTTCTGAGCGAATGACTTTTTGTCCGTGTCCATCATAGCCACCTGTCGCAGTCTTGAGGACATAGTTTTTCGACAAATCGATATCTGCCAAGTCTTGACTTGAAGTCACAACCTTGTAAGGGGCCACAGTGACTTGTGCCTTGTTTGAGAGAAAGTCCTTTTCAAAAATGCGATTTTGAGAAATGCGGAGCAAGTTCGTTCCTTGAGGGAGTTGCCCATCCTTGATAACAGCATCCAAACCGTCGGCATCCACATTTTCAAATTCGTAAGTGAGAACATCACAGCGATCTGCCAACTGACGTAGAGCATCCACATCGTTGTAAGGAGCCACGATAATTTCCGCCACACGGGAGGCTGGGCAATCCGCCGCAGGATCCAGCGCGATAACCTTGTGCCCCATGTAGATAGCTGAGATCGCCATCATCTGACCGAGCTGGCCACCACCGATAACGCCAATGGTTTTAATTGAGCTCATTTGTAGACTCCTCTGCGATTTTTCCTTGTTCTTCAGCAAAATTAGCAAGTGCTGTCGCAATAGCCTGGTCCTCTACTGAGAGGAGACGGAGGGCAAAGAGAGCAGCGTTGGTCGCACCTGCTTCACCGATCGCCATAGTTGCGACTGGTACGCCACCTGGCATCTGAACGATGGAATAAAGTGAATCCACACCGCTAAGGGCACGTGATTTGACAGGTACCCCGATAACTGGAAGTGTCGTTTTAGCTGCGACCATACCTGGCAAGTGAGCTGCGCCACCCGCACCTGCGATGATGACCTTGATGCCACGGCTACGTGCTTCTTCCGCATGTTTGAACATGAGGTCTGGTGTACGGTGTGCAGAAACAACTTTCTTTTCGTAGGCTACACCGAAGCGATCTAGGACTTCTGCTGTTTTTTGCATGGTTGCCCAGTCGGACTTTGAGCCCATGATGATGGAAATTACTGGTTTCATAGTTAATAATATCCTTTTCTTTTTTGATAATGGTCTTAGGTGGTGGGGACGGAAGCAAACCTTCGGTTTCATTCCTAAACTTTGAGCCTAAGGTCTCAAAGTTTCCCCCGACCAGAACAGTAAGAGTTCTGGTCTTTTCACCACGGCAACCATTATCGTATTTGGCGACTTCGTCGCGTTATTCTTATATCTTTACTTAATAGCCTTGCTGCCGATATCGTTTCGGTAGAAGAGGCCTTCAGTGTTTTGTTTGTTGAGTTCCTTGTAGATAATGTTTTGGGCGTCTTTGACGGTGTCTGCTGTTGTGACGAGCATGTAGACACGTCCGCCGTTTGAGAGGAGGTCTTGGCTATTTTCAGCAAGTTTTGCACCGGCATAGTAAGTGATGATGTCACCTTCTGTCTTGGCTGGAAGCTTGACACCCTTCTCATAAGCGAGTGGGTAGCCGTTTGATGCCACAACCACGCCCAGTGTCACACCCTTGTCCGTCCAAGTGATCGCTGGCTCTTTGCCATCCAAAATGTCAGTGATGTTTTCTGCAAAGTCAGATGTCAAACGAGGTAAGATGATTTGCGTTTCAGGATCTCCAAAACGAGAGTTGAACTCGATGACTTTCGGTCCATCAGCTGTCAAGATTAGCCCCGCGTAAAGGACACCAAGGTAAGGACGTCCTTCTTTAATCATACCTTCAAGAACTGGCTTGACAATAGTGTCAACCGCTGTGTCAACCACGCTCTGTGGTAAGTGAGGAACTGGTGCATAGGCACCCATCCCACCAGTATTAGGACCCTTGTCGCCATCATAAGCACGTTTGTGGTCCTGAGCCGTTGGCATGATATAGAACTTGTCTCCATTGACAAAGGCAAAGAGGGAGAACTCTTCCCCGTCAAGGAATTCCTCGATGACCACGCGCGCGCCTGAATCACCGAATTTATTGTTCAAAAGCATCTCATGAGTGGCTTCAACTGCTTGCTCAACTGTCTCCGCAACGACGACACCTTTCCCAAGGGCCAAGCCATCTGCCTTGACGACGATTGGAGCGCCTTTATCCTCGATATAAGCTTTGGCTTCCTCAAAATCTGAAAATGTCCCATAGGTTGCTGTCGGAACGTCGTATTTGACCATGATTTCCTTAGCAAAATCCTTGGACCACTCCAGCTCAGCTGCAGCCTTGGTCGGACCAAATGCCTTGAGACCTGCCGCATTAAAATCATCCACAATCCCAGCTGCAAGGGCATCATCTGGCCCAATGAAGGTCCAAGCAATATCGTTAGACTTTGCAAATTCAATCAATGCAGAATGTTCGGAAATAGAGATATTTACCAAATCAAGTCCATCTAAGGTCATCCCGTCATTCCCAGGAGCCACGAAAACTTGCTCAACGTCTTTAGACTCCAACAACTTTTTGGCAATCGCATGCTCACGACCACCTGAGCCAACAACTAACAGTTTCATCTCTCAACCTCTTTTGCGAATTATTTACTAACATTATACCATAAACGTTCGCTTTAATCTTGTTTCGTTCAGCTTTTTAATCAAAAAAAGGAAAGAAACTGTTTTCTTCCCTTTCATTTTCTTAATGTCTAAAATGTCTTACTCCTGTGAAGACCATAGTCAAGCCGTATTTATCAGCAGCTTCGATAGACTCTTGGTCACGATGATTACGTTTAATATTTTACCTTCAACATTCTTTTAATCTTACTGATATATAATGTTTTTCTCGTTATCGTCATTAAAACTAATAGACAGTAACTTTCTCAATCCATAGTGGACAACAAATTTTGTATGGATATTTACCGGCTTGTCAATATTATAATCTCGATATCTAAATTCAATATTTCCTGTATTCAACCTAATACCCAATACTCCTAATTGTACAAGTAAAGTTAACAATTCCAATAATTCGTCAGTATTACCTTGACGTTTTTGCATAAAATCGAATAACTTATGATAGGTAAACTCATATTTACCAAGTTCAGAAATTGATTTTAATAGCTTATCAACTTCATCAAATTTACCTGTTATCTTCAATTCATTAGATATTTCCTTGTAAAACCACTCTGAATATTCTTTTTCAACTCGTTGCATATTATTAAGAACAATTTTTTGATCCTCAGGAAATTTTTTCTTGTATATGTTAAAGAACGATACTATATCCCTAGGTCGACCAAAACTTCTAGACATCATATATTTAAATATTGTATCTTTTGTAGGAAAGAAATTCCTTCGTATTTCACTCAAAGGAAGATTATCATCAATACTTTTACTCATTTTATACAAAACCATCTTAATTAGAGGGCTATCTGAGGCAGCGGCATTAGATTCATACCAAATCAACTCTATTCCCCCAGATGTTATCGGCTTATTGACATCGCCTGATTTTCCAAATAATAGCTTAAGAATGTCACTTCTTAAAAGCAACACAATTTTTGAATTTCCTTCAATTTTTCTGTTGAGTGATTGGGCTCCATAAATCATAGAAATCATTAAATCTATAAATTCATCTAAATCCATGGTTTCTTCTAATCTATCCATATCATCAAAAAAAATAAAATATACTTTTGAAGACGCTTTTAAATAATTTAAAACCTCTGTTTCAATTTCTTTATATTTCTTAAAATATGGAGATTCAATACTAGTAGTTTTTTGTGTACTTCCAGAGCTAGAGGTTACCTGTAATTCCGCACCTAAATCAGATATTTTTGAGTTAAATTTCCCGCTATTTTTAATTTCCGTAGAATCTTCGTTTATAAATTGTTGAACCTCTAAAAATTGTCGTGTCACTGATTCAATTAGTTTTTTTATTTTCCGCTTCCTATAAAATTGCCAAAAACGGGCATACTCATAATCTTTTTTTATTAAGTCAACAAATTGTTGCAAAAATACGTATCTCCAAAACAATGATTGTTCTTCCTTCTTAACAGAATCATACTTGAACTCTTTCAGTTTCTCATAGATATATTCATCATAGGAAACTATTTTACTAGACTGATTAGCATTATGTCTCATTTTTTCATTTAGGTATGAAGCTAATAAAGTCTTACCAGTACCTTTTCTGCCATAAATGATAAATTTCTTTTTTTTGCTTAGCTCTTTTTCATAAAAAGAATCTTCATCATAAAATAAATCTTGAAATTTAGGTTCTAACGATTCATCACTTCCATCAACATCTCCAAAATTAAAATCTTTTATTCTTACTTCATTTAATTTCATAATAACTCCTACCACATAATAAGAAAACTGGTGTGCCTAGTGACATAACTTCATCGATAACTCGATTACTGACACTAAAATTACCACACCAGTTTCTTAAATTAATTCTTAGAATGTAACTACATTCTACTTAATTATTCGTAAAATGTCAACTATAAAATATTATTTCAAGTAATTTTTCCTAATGTCTAAAATGTCTCACGCCTGTGAAGACCATAGTCAAGCCATATTTATCAGCAGCTTCGATAGACTCTTGATCACGGACGGATCCTCCAGGCTGGATGATGGCCTTGATACCAGCTTTGGCGATTTCTTCCACGTTATCCGCAAATGGGAAGAAGGCATCTGAAGCAAGGACAGCGCCGTCAAGACGGTCTTTAGCTTGCTCAATAGCAATACGGACGGAAGCCACACGGTTGGTTTGACCAGGACCAACACCAAGTGTCATGTGGTCATTGGTTACGATAATCCCGTTTGATTTGACGTATTTAATAGCTTTCCATGCGAACTCAAGGGCTGTCGCTTCTGTCTCAGTTGGTTGGCGTTTGGTTACCACTTGCCAGTCAGCTGGGCTTTCTTTAATCACGTCCTGATTTTGAACGAGGAGACCACCAACAACACCAGTGTATTCTGCTTCTGCTTCACTGGCATCTTGTGCGTCAAATGGCAAGGCTAGGATGCGCAAGTTTTTCTTCTTAGTTGTCAAGATTTCAAGCGCTTCGTCAGAATAGCTTGGCGCAATGATGATTTCAAGGAAAACACCGTGCATTTTTTGAGCTGTCGCAGCGTCCACTTCACGGTTGAGAACGACAATACCACCAAAGATAGAAACTGGGTCAGATTCATAAGCGTAGTCCCAAGCTGTTTCGATATCGTCAGCTTGACCGATTCCACATGGGTTCATGTGTTTTAAAGCCACAACGGTTGGACGTTCTTTGAAATCACGAATGATACGGATGGCAGCATCAGCATCACGGATATTGTTGAAGGACAATTCCTTACCGTTGAGCTGTTTAGCAGATGCAATAGAGTAGTCTGTTGGCAAGGCTTTTTGGTAGAAGTCTGCGTCTTGTTGAGGGTTCTCACCGTAACGCATTGGTTGCTTGAGGTCATAAGTCAAAGTGAGTTTTTCAGGCTTGCTTTCTCCGACTTGAGCTGTGAAGTATTCTGCAATCAAGGCGTCATAAGCCGCTGTGTGACGGAAAACCTTGGCTGCCAAACGTTGGCGAGTTTCATAAGAGGTTTCGCCGTTTGCTGCCAATTCGTCCAAAATCACAGCGTAGTCAGCAGGATCTACCACAACTGTAACACTGGCATGATTTTTCGCTGCTGAACGAAGCATAGATGGCCCACCAATATCGATATTTTCAACCGCATCAGCATAAGTCACATCTGGTTTAAGGATAGTTTCCTTAAATGGGTAAAGGTTGACCACCACAAGGTCAATGAGCTCAATCTTGTTGTCCTTAGCCGCTTCCAAGTGGCTATCCAAGTCACGACGAGCGAGAAGCCCTCCGTGAATATTTGGATGGAGGGTCTTCACACGACCGTCCATCATTTCTGGGAAACCAGTCACATCGTCAATGGCAATGGTGTCCACCCCAGCATTGTCAAGGGCAACCTTGGTCCCACCTGTCGAGATGATATCCCAACCAAGTTTTTTAAGTTCTTGGGCAAATTCAACAATGCCCGCTTTATCTGAGACTGAAATAAGTGCTCGTTTAGTCATGTTCTTTCTTTTCCTTTTTAAAAAAGTTCTTTCTTTGCTACAGTCGAAAATTTTCTTTCAGCTCGAGGGCTTTCTTATTTTCGTGCAGCCCCAAAACTATCCAAGACTTCTGGATATAGTTTGTACTCTGTTTCGTGGATGCGAGTTTCGAAAGTATCAAGGGTATCCCCTTCAAGGCGTGGCACACGGACTTGTTTGATGACCTTACCGGTATCAACACCAGAGTCCACCCAGTGAATAGTCACGCCAGACTGGTCAACGCCTGTATTCCAAGCATCCTCAATGCCATGAGCGCCTGGAAATTCAGGGAGAAAAGCTGGGTGAATATTGATGATACGGCCTTCATAAGCTGCTAGTAAAGTTGGACCGACGATTTTCATATAGCCTGCGAGACAAACCAAGTCAATCTGGTGCTCATCTAAGAGTTCGACGATGGCTCCTTCGTAGTCTACTTTGCTCTCAAACTCCTTGAGTTCGAAGGCATAGGATAAAACTCCAAGATTTTCTGCACGCTCAAGTACATAGGCATCCCGGTGATCTGAAAAGACAAATTCAACTGGAAATTGTTCCGCAATCACCTGAAAGTTTGAACCGTTTCCAGAAGCAAAAACAGCAATCTTTTTAGCCATTATTTAATCACCACACTTGCATCTGTCTTCTTGACAATCCGACCGATTTCATAAACAGGCTCGTCAAGAAGTTCTTTGATACGCTCCACATTTTCTGGTTTCACCGCAAGCATGAGACCAATACCCATGTTGAAGATTTCAAACATTTCTTCGTGTTTGATTTGGCCATATTTTTCAAGGGCTTTGAAAATTGGAAGAACTGGGACGTTGCTTTCATCAATTTCAGCGGCCAAGTCATCTGAGAACATACGTGGCACATTTTCGATGAAACCACCACCTGTGATGTGGGCAATTCCATTCACCAATTCCTCTTTAATGAGTGGCAAGACAGCCTTGACATAGATGCGAGTTGGCTCAAGAAGAACCTCCTTGAGTTTCTTACCTTCCAACTCAGGCAATACTTCTTCACCTGTGTAATCAGCAAAGACACGACGAACAAGTGAATAGCCATTTGAGTGGATACCGCTTGAAGCAAGTCCCAAAATCACATCGCCTTCTGCTACTTTTGAACCGTCGATGATTTGAGATTTTTCTGCAACACCGACTGCAAAACCAGCCAAGTCATAGTCGTCTTCGCCGTACATGCCAGGCATTTCAGCAGTTTCCCCACCGATAAGGGCGGCACCAGCTTGCACACAACCTTCGGCCACACCTGCAACCACTTGTTCTAGTTTAGCTGGTTCATTTTTACCAGTTGCGATATAGTCCAAGAAGTAAAGAGGCTCTGCACCTGCAGCAATGATATCATTGACACACATAGCCACACAGTCTTGACCGATGGTATCGTGTTTGTCATACTTGATAGCAAGCATCAGCTTAGTACCAACACCATCTGTTCCTGAGATCAAAACAGGTTCTTTGACACCTGTTTTTGAAAGGTCAAACATACCACCAAAACCACCAAGAGCTCCCATGACACCTGCGCGCTCCGTACGTGCAACGTGCTTTTTAATTCGTTCAACAACTTCATAACCCGCTTCAACATCCACACCAGATTTTGCGTAAGCATTCTTATTTGTCATTTGTTTATTCCTTTTCTTTTTTTGAGAAAGACTGCGACGTATTTTTAGATAAACAATTATTTTATCTAAAAATACTAGTCAGGTCTCTAGCTTTGGTCCCATAGGAGAAAGCGTCTACTGACAAATGCTTTAGCTTTTAGTCAGTAGTGAGACGTGGCGCATAAGCATTCTTATTTGTCATTTGTTTATTCCTTTTCCTTTCCTTCAATGGGATTTTTTATTTGTAAAAACTCGTTTTTTCTTCTAAACTTCTACGATATTCTTCTTCATAGTCATAGAGAGGAGTTGGATATTTCCCATCAAAGTAAGCCACACAGAGGCCGCCATTTGGCGCATCTGTTTCAATCCCAATAGAGTCAATCAAGCCATCAATAGAAAGATAAGTCAGACTATCCGCACCTATGATTTGGCAAGTTTCATCAACGGTATGATTGGCCGCAATCAACTCCTGACGTGTCTGGATATCAATCCCGTAGAAACATGGATAGGCAAGAGCAGGACTACCAATGGCAACGTGCACTTCTGACGCTCCTGCTTCTTTCAAAAGTTGGACAATCCGACGAGAGGTGGTGCCTCGTACGATAGAATCATCAATCATGACTACGCGTTTGCCTTTAACAACACCAGAAACGGCAGACAATTTCATACGAACCCCTTGCTCGCGCAATTCTTGAGTCGGCTGGATAAAGGTCCGTTGCGTATATTGGTTCTTGATGAGCCCCATTTCATTTGGTAGCCCAGACTCTTCCGCAAAGCCCATAGCTGCACTGAGTGAGGAGTTTGGTACCCCAACTACGATATCAGCTTCATGCTTGAACTCACGTGCCAATTGAGCTCCCATCCTCTTACGAGCTGTATGGACATTGACACCGTGGATGTTAGAGTCGGGACGGGCAAAGTAAATATACTCCATGGAACAGATAGCCAGTTGAGTATCGTTTGTATAGCTGTCATACTGGATGCCATTGTCATCAATAATGACAATCTCGCCTGGTTTCACATCGCGAATCCACTCAGCACCGATTACTTCAAAGGCACAGGTCTCAGATGAAACCACTACTGCTCCATTCGTCATTTTCCCGATTGACAGAGGACGGAAGCCGTTTGGATCAAGCGCTGCAATTAACTTATCTTCAAACATCAAGAGATAAGCAAAACCACCTTTAACAAGACTGAGGGCTTCCTTAATTTTACCCATTAGGTTTGGATTGTGACTACGGCGAATCAAGTGAGCCAAGATCTCTGAATCAGAAGTCGAGCTAAAGATTGCTCCTCTTTGTTCCAATTCTTGCTTGAGAGATTCTGCATTGGTCAGATTCCCATTATGAGCCAAACCAAACTGCATATCGTGAAAGCGGAATAGGAAAGGTTGGATATTGTCTACAGAGGCTTCTCCCGCAGTCGCATAACGCACGTGTCCAATCGCTCCACTTCCTGTCAATTTATCTAAATTCGCAGGATTTTTGAAGACTTCTGATAAAAGCCCCATATCACGATGACGCTTCAATTTCCCTTGGTCATTGGAGAGGATTCCTGCCCCCTCCTGACCACGGTGCTGAAGACTATGGAGTCCAAAATAGGTCAATTTGGCAGCGTCTGGGTGACCCCAGATACCAAAAACACCACATTCTTCATTAAGAGATTTTACTTCGTATGTCATTTTATATACCTAATTTTTATTTGTGTATCATTCCTTAACGATACTAGAGCGGAATGATACGGCAGAAGCTCGTTTCACTCGCAACAATAAATCATATGCAATTGTCGTAAGTTAGATCTACTTGATTTTACATTGACTGATGGTTACCTATTAGAAAATCTGCAAAGCCTATTTATTTTCCAGTAAAGTATTTAACCGCTGATGCAAAGAGATATTGGTCTTTATTTCCTGGAATATTTTGGAAGAGACCGTCTTCGAAACGTTCTGAGTGTCCCATCTTACCAATGATTTGACCGTTCTTACTTGTGATACCTTCAATCGCATTGACAGATCCGTTAGGATTGTATTGTGAATCCATGCTTGGTTTGCCTTCGAAGTCAACATATTGGGTAAAGATTTGACCATTATCACGGAGCTCTGCAAATTCCTCAGCTGTCACGACAAATTTACCTTCACCGTGTGATACTGGGATGGCATGAATGTCACCAACTTCTACTCCAGCAAGCCATGGTGAGTTCGTGTTAGCAATACGTGTTTCAACCATCTTAGCTACGTGTTGGTTGGCATCATTGTAGAAGAGGGTTGGACTAGTGCTGCTTGCATCTTCAAAGTTACCGTATGGAAGAAGACCTGATTTGACAAGAGCTTGGAATCCGTTACAGATACCGATAATCAAACCACCACCTTCGATGAAGCTATCAATGGCTGCACGTACTTTTTCGTTAAGCAAGATATTAACGATAAATTTAGCTGATCCATCTGGTTCATCTGCTGCCGAGAAGCCACCTGCAAAGAAGAGAATATTGGCTTTCTCGATATTGTCAACCATGGTGTCAACAGACTTGACAATAGCCTCTTCGTTAAGTGTTACAAATGGTACCAAGTTGACTTTTGCCCCTTCTTTTTCAAAGGCTTTAGCGGAGTCATATTCTGAGTTGGTACCTGGAAACACTGGGATGTAAACCACTGGTGTCTCAACTATTTCTTTAGCTTTGACAACAGCATCTGATGCCACAGCAGGTACTTCTTCCAACTCAGTTGCTTGTGCAAATTCCGTCGGGTAAACTTCTTCCAATTTACCTTGGAAGGCACTGTCAAGTTTGTGTCCATCAAGCGTTACACCATTGACAGTAAGTGTAAAGTCAGCTGCTGTTTGTCCAATCTTGGCAATCCCTGCAATATCTTCAGGAGATGTGAAGACGAATCCACCCAATTGAGCTGTCAAGGCAGTCTCAAGATTTTCAAGGGTTACAGTGGCACCAATATGGTTACCAAATGTTGCAAGGGCAAGGGCTTCAAGGACACCACCATATTTGACAGCTGATGCTGCTGTTACTTTGTGATCAGCTTGGATGGCTTCAAATTGAGCAAAGTTAGACTTGATAAGGTCGAAGTCAATTTCTTGTGCCAAAGCTTGACCTGGGATGTAATAGATATTTTCACCAGCAGCTTTAAATTCTGGAGAAAGGACCTTACGGCTATCTGCTGTTGTCACCCCAAAAGCAACCAAGGTTGGTGGTACTGTCAATTCTTCAAAGGTACCAGACATAGAGTCCTTACCACCGATAGATGGCAAGCCAAGTTGAATCTGAGCTTCGATAGAGCCTAGGAGAGCTGCTACTGGCTGACCAAAACGCTCAGCTTGCTTGTCCATACGCTCGAAGTATTCTTGATAAGAGAAACGAGCCTTAGACCAGTTGGCACCAGCAGCAACCAAACGGGCAGTTGCTTCGATCACTGCATAAGCCGCACCATGATATGGAGACCATTCTGCTACATAAGGGTTGAACCCTTGTGCCATAACAGAAGCAGTTGTTGTCACACCATGTTGAACTGGCAATTTCTGTACGGAAGCTTCAGTTGGTGTGATTTGGTAACGACCACCAAGTGGGTGATTGACTGTTGAACGACCAACTGAGCTATCAAAGATAGTTTGCAACCCTTTTTGACTGGCATGGTTAAGGTCAGCCAAGACTTCAAGAGTATCAGCTTCGAGGGTTTCGGCAGATGTTTGACGTTCTTCTGGAAGCTTGACATCCTTGTCAACCACCTTAGCATCTACAACTACACGTACACCGTTCGTATCAAGGAAACGACGTTCCAAATCAACGATTGTTTCGCCATTCCAGTGCATGACAAGATTTGGTTTTTCAGTCACTGTTGCAACGACAACAGCATCAATATTTTCTTTGTTACATGCTGCAATAAAGGCATCTACATCTTCTGGACGAACCACCACAGCCATACGTTCCTGAGATTCAGAAATAGCAATTTCGGTACCATTCAATCCTTGGTATTTCAACGGCACTTTATCTAGATCAATTTCAAGACCATCAGCCAATTCACCGATCGCTACGCAGACGCCACCCGCACCAAAGTCATTTGATTTTTTGATCAGACGAGTCACATCACCATTACGGAAAAGACGTTGAATCTTGCGTTCTTCGATAGCGTTCCCTTTTTGAACCTCAGCACCAGCTGTTTCAACAGATTCAACCGTTTGAACTTTAGAAGAACCTGTCGCGCCACCGACACCGTCACGTCCAGTCTTACCACCAAGCAAGATAATCACATCGCCAGCTTCAGGTTTTTCACGAACCACATTTTCCTTGGGAGCTGCACCGACTACTGCACCTAGCTCCATACGTTTAGCAACGAAACCTGGGTGGAAGTATTCACGAACATAAGTTGTTGCAAGACCAATTTGGTTCCCGTACGAAGAATAACCGTGAGCTGCTGTTTTAGAAATCACTTGTTGTGGTAATTTACCAGCACGAGTCGCTGAAATTGGAGCCGTGATATCACCAGCACCTGAGATACGCATGGCTTGGTAAACGTAGGAGCGCCCTGACAATGGGTCACGAATGGCACCACCGATACAAGTAGCCGCACCACCAAATGGTTCGATTTCCGTTGGGTGGTTGTGAGTTTCATTCTTGAACATAAGAAGCCATGTTTCTTTGATACCATTGACATCCACCTCAATTTCAACTGAGCAGGCATTGATTTCATCAGATACTTCCATGTCATCCAAACGACCATTGGCACGCTCATAACGACCAAAAATAGTCGCCATATCCATCAAGGTTTGAGGTTTTTCTGTACGTCCCAACTCATCACGCATCGCGATATATTTGTCATAAGTCGCTTGCAATTGTTTTTGGAATTTAGAAGCTGAGAAGTCGATGTTTTTCAACTCAGTCTCGAAAGTGGTATGACGGCAGTGGTCAGACCAGTAGGTATCCAACACCTTAAGCTCCGTCTCAGTCGGTACACGACCAATAGACTTGAAGTAATCTTGAATGAATAGAAGGTCATCCACTTCCATGGCCAATCCTTGCTCGGCCTTATACTGTGCAAAATCTTCTGCTGTATAAGTTTCAAAGAAATCCAAGTTTGGAATGGTCTTGTCAGACTCAGAGAAATCCTGTTTCGCAATACCAATAGTGATATCTTTGAAACGAGAATCCACTGGGTTCAAGAGATAGTTTTTGACAGCTTCCAACTCATTCGCATCAATATCCTTGTTAACCAAGTAAAGTTGCGCTGTATTCACTGTTACATCATTTGAACTACCAAGCAAAAGCAAAGCTTCTTGTGAAGATGCCGCACGTTGGTCAAATTGACCAGGCAAACTTTCGATAGCAAAGAAAGCATACTTCTCAAGATCAGCCTTAACCTCAGCTTCATCCAAAACAGTATCGGTCACCTGCTCAGAGAAGATGTGTTTTTCCGCACGCGCAAACAAGTCCTCTGCCAAATTAAAGACATCGTAAACCTGAACAATCCGAAGACCCTTCAAGGTTTTCAACTGAAGATTATGCTGTAATTCTTTTACTAAAGAGTCAGATTTGACACGAAAATCAGCTTTTTTCTCAACGAAAATACGTTTATCCATTTTATTTCCTTTATCTATTTCTACTTAAAGATTGTAGTGAAGACCAAGTATTCTATTTGTAAAAGGCTACTTCAATCCTTGCAATTTTTCCAATACAACTTCATAAACATCTGTTAAACTGCCCAAATCTCTACGGAAAACATCCTTGTCCATATGGTGCCCTTCCGCATCCCAAAGACGGCAGTTGTCTGGTGAGAATTCGTCTGCCAAGATGATCTTGCCATCCTTATCAAAGCCAAATTCCAATTTAAAGTCAATCAACCGAAGACCAATTTGTGCAAACCAATCTTTCAACAATTCATTGATACGACGCGTTTCTTCCTTGATATAAGCAATTTGCTCATCATTGGCAATATCCAAGAACTTCACATGCTCATCATTGATGAATGGATCATCCAAATCATCGTTCTTGTAGTAAAATTCAACGATTGGAGTTTCTAAGTCCAAACCTTCTTCCACGCCAAAACGTTTTGAGAAAGAACCTGCAGTCACGTTACGAAGAACAACCTCCAAAGGAATGATGGTCACCTTCTTATTGAGTTGTTCTGTGTCAGAAATACGTTCGATAAAGTGTGTCGCCACACCAGCTGCATTCAATTTTTCGAAAATAAGAGACGAAATCTGATTATTCAGCACACCTTTCCCCTCTATGGTCTCTTTGCGAGCTCCATTCAGCATAGTGGCCTGGTCCTTGTAGACCGACTTAATCACATTTTCGTCTTCTGTAGTATAGATATCTTTAGCTTTTCCCGTATAAATAAGTTTACTGGACATTTTCTTGTTCGCCTTTCGCATTACTTTACATCATTCTAACACAACATACACCAAAAATCAAATATTTCACGAACTATATTTAATATCACATCTGAAAAAGTACAGAAAAATCGCAAACGATTTTTCATTTGCGATTTTCTAAGATTGATTTGAGTTAGAATGAGAACTTTATTCTTGTTTCAAAAAACGATCAAGATAGTAGCGTAAAAAACTCTTCCTACCTGTAATCATAGTCAAACGACCTTCAAGTCCATAACGAAGTTTTTCTGCTTGTTCAGCATTCAAATCCGTCTCTGCCTCTAATTTAAAGAAATTGCCCTTTTCTGTCTGAGTCGCACTGGTATCGATATTCGTAATCTTGGATGTCAACACTAGCTGCTTATTGGCATCCGTTACCGTTGTAAATCGTACCTCATTTCCATGCTTGAGATCAGCCACTTCCTTAGAACTGATATAAGCTGTCAGTTTTGCCTTCCTCTCCCTAGCCAACTGCGGAAAAAGGTGAGCAAGGATAGTTCCTTCTGGAATGATGGTAGATCGACTATGCTCAGGATTCAAATGTAGAACACCATCTTCTGTTGCTGTAATTTTCCCCTTCTCTAAAAGATTTCCTTGAATCTTTTTACCTGACTCCACTTCAAGAATTTTCTGATCCAAGAGCGTTAATTCCTGGCCTACCTTGGCTAGTTGCTGAGATTTTAATGACTCCAACTGACTTCCTAATCCAGATGCATAAGCTTGCTGGGCTCCTGAACCTGCATACTGTACTCGATAACCTGCAAGAGTTGACTCCAACTGAGTGATGTGAGCGTCTAGCTGAGATAAGGCCTGCTGCTTGGCTTCCGATCCCTGCTCTTTTGTTGACTGATAAGATTGATAAATGGCATAAGCTGGATGATCACTCTCTAAGACTCCATCAGCTTGAATAGCAGACTTGGCTTGCTGATATTCTTTAATTTTGGACTGGGTTTCACCGATGAGATTGCCTAACTCTGTCTGACTACCACTGGCTGCTGCATTTTGAGATGATATACTAGCATTTTGTTGCTCAACCTGACTCCGCAGACTAGTAGCTTGATTTAGATAATCTAAAAAACTATGCTGATAGCCAAATTTATCTACTTCAGGAAATTGATCACTTCCTGCTTGAAGGCTTGCTTTTAAGTACTCCAGTTGAACCTTTTGATCCTTGAGCATTTCCAACTGACTAGCATAATTCTCAGCCTGAACTGCTTCTGCTCCCTCTTGGTATTGAACGAGAAGATCCCCTTGCTTGACAAACTTATTTTCAGCCAAATGGTTGGCAACAATCTTACTATTACTACTAGACTGAATGGTGGCAATGATACGAGCAGGTTCTACCGTAGCTCCAGCTGTCAAGCTTATCTCCTTTTGTGCAAAGATTGAAAAAACGATCAGGAACAAAAACAAGATAAAACTTGGAAAAATCACATAACTAGAAAAATTATGGTAACGACGATTGTAAAACTCAGCACTTTCTAAAAATTCTGATTGCATCTTTTCTCCTCTCTAACTATTCACCAAGTGGGCATAAAAACCACCCTGAGCCAGTAAATCCATATGTGTACCCTCTTCGACAATCTTGCCTTGATCCAAAACAACAACCTTCTCTGTCCGCTCAGCAATGGTTAAACGGTGGGCGATGAAAATCAAGGTCTTATCCAAAGCCATGAGATTATCGACAATTCGCTTCTCGGTCAAAATATCTAGACTGCTGGTCGCCTCATCCAAGATCAAGACAGGCGCATCGGTCAAGAGAGCACGCGCCAAAGCGATCCTCTGACGTTGCCCACCTGAAATGCCCGCTCCATCCGAAGTCAATTCTGTCTGGTAATTCAGTGGCATGCGCTCAATATCCTCCCGAATCTCTGCCAACTCCACTGCTCTCAAGATATCCTCCTGGGTCGTCCCCTCCTTAGCTCCGAGGAGAAGATTCTCCAAAATCGTTCCGTTAAAGACGTAGGGCTGCTGAGGCAGGTAGTTGATATACTGGCGCAGAGCCTTTTTATCAATCTGATTGAGATTGACACCACCCAGACTAATCTCCCCCTGACTAGGATCATAAAAATTAACCATCATCTTAGCCAAGGTCGTCTTACCCGATCCTGAAATCCCTACAAAAGCCACTTTAGAGCCTTGCGCAATGGTTAGATTGATGTCCGACAAGACATCTCGACCATAGCCATATTTGTAGTGAACCTGCTTGAAATCCATATCTCCTTCTAGCAAGCTCAAATCTGAGACTGTTTTCTTTTCCTCAAACTCAGATGCAACCAGATAAACTTCATTGAGACGGTTATTGGCAACCTGCGCTGTCTGAAGCTTAGTTTGCAGATTGATGATATTTTCCAATGGATTTGTAAAGTAAATAAGCAAGGTATTATAGGTAATCAACTGGCCCAAACTCATCTTATTATCCATGACTAGGAGAGCCCCCATCCAGAGAATGGCAACATTGAGCAAGAGTTGGGCAAGCTTTTTCAGAGCCTTTTGCTGACTTTCTGCCCGACTGTAAGTAAAAGATTTTTTCAGATAATCTACAAATTCCTTGTCAATCTTTTGGTAGCGTGAACTTTCACTAGTTAAGGACTTGATGGTCTCAATGCCATTGATGTCCTCAATGATAGAAGAAGACAGAACAGCATTGGCTTCCATAGTTTCCCGATTCATCTTTTCAAAGGGCTTCATAAAAGCAAAGATAATCACTGTGTAGATAGGAAGGGCTAGTAAACTCATGAAAAAGAGATTGCTATTCTGCGAAAATAGAACTAATGAAATAATCAAGACAGTAGATACATCCAAAAAGATTGACAGAATGGTCGAAGCCAGTGCATCGATGATACTATTCGCATCCGTGAAACGAGACACGATTTCCCCTGTCCTTCGTGTTGCAAAAAAGGACATAGGCAAATGAAAAACATGCTTGATATAGGACAAAATCACATCAATGGACAAGCGTTGCCCCAAAACAAGTAAGAGATACTCCTGAGCATAGGACAAAATCTGTTGGAGAATATAGACGATGACCAACCCAATAGAAATAATCCCCAAGGTTGAGCGCATCTGATCTGGTACATAAGTGTCAATGATAGACTGCAGATAATAAGAACCCACAATGTTAATCAAGGTCACCAAGAGGGTCGCCAAAACGATATTGACAATCAAGCCACGCTGTTTTACTAATATAGGGATAAAGGAGAGAAGCCCATTTTTTTGTTCCTTATGAGGCTTATAACTCGGAGATGGAGCCATAAAAATGGTGATTCCTGTCCACTCCTTGGCAAAGCGCTCACGAGAAATCTTGGTCAGCTTAACACTAGGATCTGGATCAGCAATATAAATGTTGTTCTTGTCCTGGCCAGTCACAACATAATAATGGAGCAATTTCCCTTCCTTAAGCACATGAGCCACAAAAGGAAAAGTTACATCCGGCAAATCAAACAAGGTCATGTCCGCCTTTATTGCTCGCGTCTCAAAACCTATCTCCTCAGCAACCTTGACTAAGCCTAAAGCCGTAGTCCCATCCATGGTCGTCTTGGCCAACTCTCGCAAGTAAGCCAGAGAATAATAACTACCATAATAACCAAAGACCATGGCTAATGAAGCCACACCGCAGTCCATCTGGTCTACCTGAGGACGATAATGCCGTTTACTAAATTTCATATCCTACTCCATTTCCTAACAATCTCCAAAGAAAACTTTGTAAGATTATTTTATCCAAACAAAGAAGCAAAAAGAAAATTATTTCTAAAAAAACAATAACTACACCTGAACAGCACTTTTTCCTACATAAAAATAGGTAGAAGAAACGTCCTACCTAAAATATATATTTATAAAGATTTCTTTTTCTTCCTAATTCCTTTGTCAATCATGTACAAAACGATAATCGAAAACAGAGGTGGTACAATATAACTCTTTTCACTCATTGTCAGCTGAAATCCCAGAGTTGCTAGTATCTTGAGAATAAACATATTCATCAGAAATAAGAAAAGGAACGTTAGAAATATTTTTAAAGTCTTATTCATTTCCATCCTGATTATCTTCTTTACCTCTCATTTTCTGGATAGCATGATATTTTACCGCTATGTAAATGATTAAAAAAAGTAGGGGATAAGATAATAAATCTGAAAGTTCCATGAAATTTACACTATACTTTCCTAGCAATAGTTTATAGTCTATTAAAACTTGCATGATAGAAAGTACAATACGTACTAGTAGAAGCAGCCCTAATAATATCACTTCTTTTTTAAACATACGAATATCTTTCTAACTAAAATTAAACTACAGTTCATCAGCTTAACACCCCAACATTCCCCAAGATTGCCCTAATACTGGAGCCACAAAGTTCAAATTCATTTTATCAACCTTTATCACATTTTTCTTCACTTCTATAAAGTAAAATAAATACTATCAAGAATAGTGAAATTGTAGGCATGTCAAAATTTTCAAACCATGTAGGTAGATTTATTTTGTTTACATCAGCCACTATTCTAACAATGATATAAACCATCGAACTGCAGCATACAGTAAACTCTATCCAAGCTTTTTGTAACACTTGAACGACTTTCATCTCAAACTCCATTTTGATAGTCCATCAATTCCCAATCTTACTTCCTTTTGTTTGATACTTGTATCCTACATAAAACAGACCAAGCAGAATTGGATAGTTTTCTGGATAAAACAAGGTATTGATCGGTTTTTTCAAAATCAAATACGTTACAATATAGATAATGACTGACACGATAAAATAACCTTCAGCAAATCCCAATAAGAATTTTTTCATAGCAGACTCCTGCTTTCTTATAAAGAATTTACTAGCTTTTTATCCACCTCGTGATGCAGACTGATAACCATTATACGCACCCCAAGCTAATAGTCCAACAGACAAAATACCACCACCAATTAAAAGTACTACTCCTCCACCATTGACTTCTTGCAGTTCAACATCACTTAACGTAGTATAATTTTGTTCAATAGTTTGTAAATTCGACATGTTTATCCTCCATTTTAATAATAAAAATTAGTTTTCTTTTAATACACCAATAATAATCATCAATACACTCATAACAAACGCAGACAACAGTCCTTTAGTAGTACTATTGAAAAAAGGTCTATCAAAAACATAATAATTATATGCAGATAATCCTAAACCAACGGCAGTCACCACAATTGTAATAACGAGTAGTATAATCCAAAATGTTTTCTTGCTCATATTTATCAAAAACTATGGATGAGTAATATAGTAGAACGTTTTACCAGCAGCTTCACCAACTTGGTAAATCCCCCAACCAATTGCAATACCCACAGAGACTACCTCCCAAGCAACTCCCCCATCCACTTCCATTAGCTCTTCTTCCGTAAGAGCTACAAAGTTCTGTTCCATTTTGTCAAAGTTTGTCATTTGTTTTTTCCTTTATTTTTATAGTTTTTTGTTTGTTATTTTTAACCTTTAAACCATTTTAAAAGCCAAATTGGATAAATAACTGAAATAATCATTCCTAATCTCCTTCCTTTTCTTCTCACTTATCTATTCGAGAAATCATTTTAAAATGAATGAATAAATTTAATTTATTTAAAATACAATTTGATAAACCATGGAAGTAAAATTGGTAAATACATTGATCAGACTCCTTTCCTTTTCTTCTTACTTATCTATTCGATAAAATAATTTTAAAATAAACAACTAAGTCAAATTTATTTTAAAAACCACTTGATCAACCACGGATAAAGACCTGTCACATACATCAGTAATCCTCCTTTTTTGTTCTCATCTTTTTATTCGTAAACTCGACTATAAAACTTCAAAATCTTATCTTTTTTCGAGAAATAAAAAAACAACATGACTTGCATGTTGCTTTATGTTAGATTTTATCTTTAATGGCTTTTAATACATCTGCCACACTTTGGAGGTGGTCGATTTCTTCATCACTGATTTCGATTCCGAATTCATCCTCAATGGTTAGTACGAATTCCATCAAATCTACCGAATCAGCATCTAAATCATCCTTCAAACTCAAGGCTTCTGTTACTACGAAGTCTTCCCCTTGACGTTCTTGGATAATGGTCACGACGCGGTCAAAAATTTCTTTATCTGTCATATATATTATTCTCCTGAAAATTCACGCGCAGTTTGAGCAACTACGTCTGTTTCTAGCATGGTACGAATCTGACGAATCGTACTGTATACAGCCTTGGCATCACTTGAGCCATGAGTCTTAACAACCGGCGCCTTAACACCAAACAAGACTGCACCTCCAACATCTGAATAGTTGAGTTGCTTTTTCAAACCTCTAAGACTATCCTTAAGAAGAAGAGCACCAAGTTTTGCTCGAAGTCCACCACCTGTAATAGCATTTTTAAGCAAGCCCATGATTCCCATGGCTGTTCCTTCGATGGATTTGAGCACAGCGTTTCCCGTGAAACCGTCTGCCACGACAACATCTGCAACACCCTCCATCAAATCACGCGCTTCCACATTACCAATAAAATTCAAACTCTCATCAGCTGCTAGCAAGTCATAAGTTTCCTTGCGGAGTGGATCCCCTTTACTACTCTCTGTCCCGTTATTAAGCAAACCAACTCGTGGTTTTGCAATTCCACGAACATTTTTGGCATAGAAAGAACCTAAGATGGCGTATTGATGTAAGTGATGGGCTGTGTTTTCTGCATTGGCACCGAGGTCCAGCATGTCAAAACCTTTCCCATCAACTGTTGGTAAGGTTGACATAAGCCCTGGACGATCGATATTTTTGATGCGACCAACGATGAAAAATCCTGCCGCTAACAAAGCACCTGTATTTCCTGCAGAGAGCACAGCATCAGCCTCACCGTCCTTGACAGCCTTAGCAGCCAATACCATACTGGCATTTTTCTTCTTACGGATGGCTTTTGTTGGTTCATCATCCGAATCAATTTTTTCATCTGTATGGATAATACTGACGCGTTCTGTAGCTGTTAGATATTGCTTGATTTTGCTTTCGTCTCCGTAAAGTTGAATCTCAATATCTGAAAAGTCAGCAAGGGCTTGATTGACACCCTCAACAATGGCTTGAGGTGCGTAATCGCCACCCATTGCATCTACTGCGATTTTTTTCATTTGTCTTCCTCTTTTAGTAATTGTCCCCAATCGGCTAGGGAATCAATAAATTTCTTTGATTTTAAGTGAATTCCGACGTATTCTTCATAAATTTGATCCATGAACTGACGCAATTCTTGCTTGATTTCAGACTTAAGCGAAATAGTCTCTAAAGTCTCAAAGTTAATGGCTTGAAATTGATTGAGCAGATAGGGAATGTTTGGATTCAGATGACAACGTTTCTCGTCCTCATGGTAATGATCAGGACATAAGCAAGCACCATATTTGAAAGAAAAATCAAAGGCCTGACCCACCCGATGGCAAAAAACACACTCATTAAAGTTCAGACTAATCCCAAAACGGGTCAAGATCTGAATTTCAAAAATATTGGTCAAGACCTGATAATCCAGCCCCTCTTCCATCAACTCTAAAGTCTTTTGTAAAAAAGCAAACAAGGGAGCATCTTGGTGATTGTCCTGCAAACTAGCATCTGCCAGAGCTGCCACATAGGTCGCATAGGCCATGACAAAGAGATCACTATTGATTTTTGGAAAGGTCATCACCTCATGGTAGTCTTCAATATAACTAAGCCCATCATCATTGATTCGCAAAAGAAAACGAGCCAGCACCAAAGGTTGAATAACTGGAGCCAGTTTGGACTGACCGGCATGTTTGACAAAAAACATGCGCTTACCGACCTGCTCTGTAAAAATCTTGACTAGCTTGTCATCCTCACGAAAATTACGATTGTAGAGCACCAACCCCTGACTCGTAATAGACTGAATCATGCTTCTCTCATGTACTCCTCAAGACGTTTCATAGCCTCTCTGATGGTTTCCATACTAGCCGCATAAGACAAGCGCACATAACCTTCTCCATATTGACCAAAAGCTGCACCAGGGATAAAGGCAACAACCTTCTTCTGAGCAAAATCCTTCAGAAAAGCAAAGGAATCTTGATTGTAGCCTGTTGGAATCTTAGCAAAGATATAAAAAGCACCATCTGGTTTGATAATCTCAAAACCAAGGTCCGTCATCTTCTCGATAATGTAGTCCCGACGTTGGATATACTCCTTCTTCATCGGTTCTGCATCATCCTTACCAGCTGTCAAGGCTTCTACTGCAGCATGTTGAGCCATAGTATTTGCAGCAGTTACCAAATACTGGTGACTCTTGATGAGTTGGGCTGTGAAGTTTGCTGGTGCGAAGATAAAGCCTAAACGCCAACCTGTCATAGCATGTGATTTGGATAGACCGTTAATGATAATGGCCTGATCTCTCAGCATTGTTCCCAAAGAGACATGATTTTCCCCTGTGTAGGTCAATTCTGAGTAAACCTCATCACAGACAACGAAAATCTCATACTTTCGTAAAACATCTGCTAAAGCTTCTAATTGTTCACGACTATAAGTAATTCCTGTAGGGTTAGCTGGATAGTTGAGAATGACTGCCTTGAGCTTATCTCCCTGCTCCAAAATTGCCTTCTCCAGCATTTCAGGGGTCAAGACAAAACCATTTTCAGTCGTGTCAATCTCAACAATCTCTGCGCCAACTAGATTGACAATAGGCTCGTAACCTGGATAGGCAGGAGCTGGCAAGAGAACCTTGTCTCCTTCCTCCAAAATAGCTGTCAAAGTAGCAGATAGGGCTTCTGTCGCACCGATTGTGACCAAGATTTCATTTTCAGGATTATAGTCTAGCTGGTATTTTTCTCTTACAAAATCACTAGCTGCCTGGCGTAAGGTCATCAAACCACTCATCCCTGTATAGTAGGATTGATTTTGGTCAATGGCGCGCTTAGCTGCCTCCTTGACATGGTCTGGAGTTGTAAAGTCAGGCTCTCCCAATGTCAGACGTAGAACCCCAGGAATCTCAGAAATAGCCTGGTCAAACTGACGAATCAAGGAAACTTGAATCTTATCTAATTGTTTATTAAAGCGCTTGGTTAAGTCCATAGATACCCTCCTTGCTTAAAGAACATATGTCTATTATACTACAAAAGCTCTCTGACCGCAAAATCACACTAGCATAAGCAACTGATGTATGTTCATTTAAATTCATTACAACACTACGTTTTTAGAATACTCAATGAAAATCTCATGAGACTAGGAATCGAGGTGAAAGCATAACTAAAGTTAGGTCAGCCGAAGATGACAACGTATTAGGAGATTTTCGACGAGTATTGAGGAGTTGCATAAGGAAATAAATCGGATAGGAGTCAATATAAATCAGGTCACAAAAAAAGTAAACGAAGATAATCAGGCTAACCTAAATGAATTTAGTCAGATTCTTGAATTGCAGAAACATTTGAAAGATACAGTCAGACAATTTATTCAAAAACAAGAAAATCAAACACAGGTACAGGACAGATGGTTGTAATAAGAATTATTGTTGATATTCTCTCTTATCTATCCTAAACTTATAACTAAGGATAAGATGATGTCGAGTGACTAGTAACAGTTTGCTCAAATGTTGCTGATGATTCAGGTTCAGGTTCGGCACTACCTTCAGCTTTAGGTTGTAAAGAACCCGCTCCACCACTGGTCCTATTCGTTTCACTCTTGGAGTATATTCAAGAGTTTTTTTTCTTGCAAAAAAAGTTCAAAAAATATATACTGGATATACACGATATAGAACGGAGATATACCATGACTAGATCACTTGTTAAGCAATATAATTTTAAAATCAATGAGTTAGCAATGGAACAAGCTAGAGCCATTATCAAGGAAAAAGGAATGACCATGACGGATGCTATCACTCTTTTTATAGAGCAGATTGTCCTCGAACAGGACTTGCCAATCAAGACTGCAGAAGATTTACACCGTGAACAGTTGATTGAGGAATTACAAGCTCAATCCGAACGAGCCTTAAGAGAATATGAAGCAGGAAAAGGGACTTCCCTAGACAGTATGAGGGCACGCTATGGCTTATAAAGTTATTATTTCTGATGAAGTGAGCCAAGCTATTGACAGTATTCATGATTACATCACTACTGTTCTTTTATCATCTCAGTCTGCTAAAAATACTGTGGGTAAAATTTTAGATGGCTTAAAAAGTTTAGAAGTCTTTCCTGAGGCTGGTTTTGACGCCGATGAAAAAATTGGTATAAAGATTAATAGTAAGTACCCTACACGAGGAAAAATTATCGGTCAGTATGTCTTACTCTACTTCATCGACCAAAAACAAAACACTGTTTTTTTATCTCACCTATTCCACATAAAAAGCGACTATGTCACTTTGCTACAAAATGGTAATAAAAGAAGCTCAACTGATTGAGACATCTTTCTTTATTTTATAAGCTCCGAAACCTTAATTTTTGGTACCGTCTTGGTTTAACAGTACGCTGTATATATAATATTTTACAGCTACTTTTTCTTTAGAAACGTTGATTTAATAAGGATTTAAATATTACAGAGTACACCTTTGTAAAATACGGTTTTGCTAATCTTCGTTACAACTATTCTAGCACCATTATTGATTACTAGATCGGTAACGTCATTTCTGAGTGGGTAGTCAGAAAGTGGCTAGACAAGCGCGACAAAAAAATATAACCTGAGTTTAGTTTTAATATGACTAGACAAACAGAAATACCAGAGGTGGAGCTCTGGTATTTCTGTTTTTGCCAAGACTTCGTTACTGTCCTTGTACAGCTATTATCACATAAATTTGAGAAACTTGTCAAATAATTATTAAACTTTACTTTTCTTCGAGATAAGACTATAATAAGAAGTACTTATTTTAGGAGGTTTTTATGTCATTTCTATCAAAAAATTGGGCTGGACTTTTGGTCTGTCTTATCATATCTATCATTTCTTGGATTTTAGGAGGCTTCTTGCCTGTTGTCGGGGCACCTGTCTTTGCCATCTTTATTGGCATGATTCTCTACCCCTTTCTCACTCCCTATAAACAACTGGATGCTGGTTTGACTTATAGCTCCAAAAAATTGCTTCAGTATGCTGTTATCTTGCTTGGGTTTGGACTCAATATCTCACAAGTTTTCGCAGTTGGAAAATCTTCCCTTCCTGTCATTCTATCCACCATTTCTATAGCCTTGATTGTTGCCTATCTCTTCCAGCGCTTTTTTGACCTAGATACAAAGCTAGCTACCTTGATCGGTGTTGGTTCCTCTATCTGTGGCGGTTCTGCCATTGCAGCGACTGCTCCTGTCATCCATGCCAAGGAAAAAGAAGTCGCACAAGCCATTTCTGTTATCTTTTTCTTCAATGTCTTGGCAGCTCTTATCTTCCCAACTCTAGGAACCTGGCTCCATCTTTCCAACGAAGGCTTTGCTCTCTTTGCAGGAACTGCGGTCAATGATACTTCCTCTGTAACAGCTACAGCTAGTGCCTGGGATAGTCTTTACCAGTCCAATACTCTCGAAGCTGCCACCATTGTCAAATTGACCCGTACCCTAGCTATTATCCCTATCACTCTCTTCCTCTCTTACTGGCAAAGTCGTCAACAAGGCAACAACCAAGGAGTAAAACTTAAAAAAATCTTCCCTGTTTTCATTCTCTACTTTATCCTAGCTTCCCTGCTAACCACCGTCCTTACTTCCTTCGGTGTCAGCAGCAGCTTCTTTGCACCTCTCAAACAACTGTCTAAATTCCTCATCATCATGGCCATGAGCGCTATCGGCCTCAAAACCAATCTCATTGCCATGATCAAATCCAGTGGTAAAGCTATTCTTCTTGGCGCCCTCTGCTGGATTGCCATCATCCTGACTAGTCTGGGTATGCAAACGCTCATCGGTATTTTCTAATACTCTTCGAAAATCAAATTCAAACCACGTCAACGTCGCCTTGCCGTAGGTATGGTTACTGACTTCGTCAGTTCTATCTGCAACCTCAAAACAGTGTTTTGAGCAGCCTGCGGCTAGTTTCCTAGTTTGCTCTTTGATTTTCATTGAGTATAACACAAAAGGTAGCCCGCAAGCTACCTTTTTATTGTTCAAGAATTAAGCGTGTATGTTCTCTCTTGATGCAACGATTCATCACGATATCATCGCAACCTCCAGAACGCAAGATTTCTTCCGCTTCTAGACTTTCAAGTCCTAGTTGCGCCCAGAAAATCTTTGCATCTGCCTTGAGAAAATCACGTGCTACATCAGGCAGAAATTCACTACGACGATAGACATTGACGATATCTACAGGGAAAGGAATCTCAGCTAGACTGGCATAAGCCTTTTCTCCCAAGATTTCCCCACCTGCAGCCTTAGGGTTTACTGGAATGATTTTATAGCCACGAGCCTGCATTTCCTTTGTCACTCGATTGCTCGTTGTTTCCTCACGGTCAGACAAGCCTACTACTGCTAGAGTCTTACTATTTGCTAGATACTGACGGATCACGCCATCACTTGGATTGATAAATTCTTGAGTCATAAAAATCCTCCTTTTTCATCAGTATAGCATATTTTGAAAGGGTTTGCAGAAATTTACTATAAAAACAAAAATCAAAAAATCCTCCCAAAATTAAACTATTTCATTTAATTTGAGGAGGATTCATAAATTTTTTATTTATAGATTATTCTCTTGTTGGTTTATACTGAAGGCTTTCTCCATGTTGTTTGACAAAGTCACTCATCTCTGAGTCAGGAATTTGTCGAAGGTAGAGATTGGCACGAATCGTATCATCCTCTTCACGACAAGTAGAAAGAACAAGATATTTATCCTTAGCTGATACCTTAACATTTGGTTTCTTAACCTCTGCAGTATCATAAATAATATTTAGCTGTTTCTCAAAATCCGCATCATCATCAAAAGAAGTACGGTAAAAAGCTGTTTCTTCTGGGACAATAATCATAGCAACAGCTTCATAATAATACTTTCTCTCTGGAGTTTCAATGACAACATAAGGGTGTTCATCAAAATATTCTTGGCGACTGAAGTAATTCACATCTTTAAACATACGATGGTCAGGCACTTTACTACCACGAGCGTGACCAAATAACCAAGTCAATCGATCACTAAAGTCCTTCTTGTTATCAGCATCCATAAAGACTGCACCCATTAAAGGTTCGTTAACGCCATCAAAGCGCTTATCTAAATAAGTCGCATTATCCGTTGTTTGAACGACTGGTTCATCTAACTGGGTACCAGGAATATATACATAACCAACCGTTTCGGAGTTTGTTGCAAGCAAGCCTTTAAATTTATTAGCGAGATATTCTTTTTCTTCTTTACTAGCAGTATAGGTTTGCTTTGGAGCCTCCTGAGTAACCTTTGCATCATTTAGCTTATCTCCACTTGGAGCTAGGAAGCTTTTATAGATAAAGAAGCCTCCCAAAGCAACGATAGCTACTGCAACGATTGAAGCAATTATTTTAGTAATTGGTGATTTTTTTGTCGTAGAACGTCTACTCATCTTTTCCTCCCTCATTTTTTACCAAAAAAATCACTGAAACCAAGTTTCAGTGATTGGCTACTTTTTAAATAAAATTATTTAGCAGCGTGTGTTTTTGGAAGAGCTTTTTGACCTGCTTTAGCGTCTACACCAGCTTTTTTAGCTGCAGCGTCTGCTTTTTTAGCTTGGTCTGTAACACCTGGTTTACCAGGTTCTGGTTGAGCTGCTTGGTCAGCTGGTTGAGCTGCTTGGTCAGCTGGTTGAGCTGCTTGGTCAGCTGGTTTCACATCTTTAGAGTTTGAGTTGATTGATGCAGCACGGTCATCCAATTTGTATGGAAGTGTTACTGAACCGTTAGTGTACATATCATCAGAAACTGTTACTGAACCAGTAGCTGTTACCAATTCTTTAAAGTCATTTGCAGTAGTACCTACGCGGAATTCAACAACTTCACCTTTGTTGAACAAACGTGGAGCTTCAGCATCACCACTTTGGTCAGTCACAGCTGAACCGATTGAGATACCGTTCAATTTGAAGTCGATAGTTGCACCTGGAACTGGGCGTCCACCACCATCAAGAACAGTTACACGAACGTGTTTGTTTGTGTCAGCTGTTTTAACAGTGATTGGCTCCTTAGTTTTACCAGCAACAACGTCATCAGAAATAGCACCAAAACGGTTGTCATCTTTTTCTGGAGTAGTTGTTTTAGCAGGTTTTTTGTCGTCCCATCCTGTCCAGTTTCCGTATGCATAAACTGGAGCTGTTGCTGAGAATACTGCAAGAGCTGCTACTGATGATAATAAAACTTTCTTCATTGTTTTATCTCCTCTTTAAGTTTAATTTTATTTATAAGGATAACCCTTATTAATTCAAATTATATCACATATATTAGAGTTGTCAAGATATTTCTTAAATTTTTTTAAAATTTCTGGTAAAAAACGAGTAAAATTTATTATATTCTTAAAAAATAAGCAATATTCTCGAAAGATTAAGGAAAAAAATGGACTAAAAAACGAACAATTAGTGAAATTTTCACATTTTTCTGATCTAATTAAGAAAACTCCCAACAAGGTCTATCACTTTGTTAGGAGTTTTGTCTTATCCAACGAATTCGTTAGATTTTTTTCTCAATACTAAATAATGGAGATAGAGGACGTTTTTCATGGATACGAATGATAGCATCCGCCAAGAGATGTGCAATAGAGATTTGCTCGATCTTATCAATCAAACGCTCTTCTGGTAGGTAGATAGTATCCAAAACAACCAATTTTTTAATAGCTGATTTTTGGATATTATCCATAGCAGGCCCTGAAAGAACTGGGTGCGTACAGCTTGCGTAAACTTCGACAGCACCAGCTTCAGCAAGAGCATCCGCCGCATGGCAAATAGTTCCAGCTGTATCGATCATATCGTCAATCAAGATACAAGTCTTGCCTTCTACCTTACCAATGATATTCATCACTTCACTGGTATTCATCTTGTCTACGCTACGACGTTTGTCAATAATGGCAATCGGAGTTTTCAAAAACTCTGCCAATTTACGAGCACGAGTCACCCCACCATGGTCCGGACTGACAACCACATAGTCAGAACCAACCATGCCACGACGCTCAAAGTAGTCTGCAATTAAAGGAGCACCCATCAAGTGATCGACAGGAATATCAAAGAATCCCTGAATCTGTGCAGCATGCAAGTCAATCGTCAACAAACGATCCACTCCAGCCACTTCTAGCATATTTGCCACAAGTTTTGAAGTGATTGGCTCACGCGCTCTCGCTTTTCTATCCTGACGTGCATAGCCATAGTAAGGCATAACAACGTTGACAGATTCTGCACTGGCGCGTTTCAAAGCATCTACCATAATCAAAATTTCTAGCAGATTGTCATTTACAGGTGAGCTAGTTGATTGTAGGATAAAGACGTGTTTCCCACGGATCGATTCTTCGATATTAACTTGAATTTCTCCATCTGAAAATTGACGTACGGTCGATTTCCCTAACTCTATCCCAATCTCTTGCGCCACACGCTCTGCCAATTCTCTATTTGAAGAAAGGGCAAACAGCTTTAAATCAGAAAAAGACATGATTTCCTCCAGTATTTATGTATCGCTTGTGTTTTTTCACAATATTTTCCAACTACCATTGTAGCGCTTTTTTCTTGATTTTTCAATAAAAAATAAGACAAGAGTAGACATTTATACCCTTGCCTTGTGCTCATTTATATTCCCTATATTCAAGCAAAAATGTGACAACTTAGACATTCTATCTCATGGGAAGATAGGAACTCACAAAGGAAAAGTTAGTATACCTCTCTCATACTGCCTGTATCCACGTCATAAACAGCCCCTGAAATAACGACATCATCTGGAATCAATGGGCATTCTCGAAGTAACTGCATATCCTCACGAACACTCTCCTCAACATCTTGAAAAGGGAGAAAATCTTGACCCGAGACATCAACCCCTAATTCAGTTTTTAAATGTTCTTGAAACTCTTCGTTTTGAAATGTCTGAGCACCACAGTCTGTATGATGAAGAACCACAATCTCTCTTGTTCCCATTTGTTGCTGGGAAATCACGAGTGAGCGAATCATATCGTCTGTCACTCGACCGCCCGCATTCCGTAAAATGTGAGCATCTCCAAGTGCTAATCCCAAAGCTTGTGCAACGTGCAGACGTGAGTCCATACAAGTCACAATGGCTACTCTTGTTTTCGGCTTGATTGGTAGATTTAACTGCCCATGCAGGGCAACATAAGCCTGGTTGGCTTGCATAAACTGTTCAAAATATGACATGACAACACACTTTCTTATTTTTAAGATAATTTGAAAACCAAATTATTTATCTTCTATCTTACCATCTTTTCTTTGTCTTGTCAGCTGTCAACCTCCTTATTAAAAAACCAGGACAGAGACATCCAGCTTCTAGCTTGGGTTTCTGCCCTAGTTTTTTTATTATTATGATTCTTTTTGGATATACTTGTTGAGAGAGCCTGCAAAGCTTTGAAGATTAAGACTTTGTACATAAACCTCACCAGTACCTCGGAAGGTATTCACCACTCCTTCACCTGTACCGATAGACTGCCAGAAACCATTTTCTAAGTGGATATGATAGTCCAAAGATTGACTCCAAGCCACCACATGGGCATTGTCAATAGTTATTTCTTGGTTTTGAAGCTCAATTTTCTTAATCGAACCAAATGCATTTGCCAAAAGCGTTCCCTGACCTTGAGTAGTCATCACGAAAAGACCACCTTGACCCCCGAAAAGAGCCTTCCCAATAGACTGACGCTCCATTGTATAGAAAGCTGTACCATCAAGAGCTAGAAAGGCTCCATCATTCAATCGATATTGCTTTTCTCCTAGCTCGAGAGCAATCACTTGACCAGGAGTATCTGGTGCTAAAGCAAGGTTGCCGTTGTCAGACTCAGCAACAGCTTGAGTAATGAAGGTACTTTCGCCAGAAACCATAGAGCGTCCCACAGCTTTGACAAAACGTCCCAAACCAGAACCGCTGGCATTGAACTGGGTGT
The DNA here is from genome assembly GCF_030440025.1 of Streptococcus sp. SO2. The sequence continues at coordinate 4,390 of NZ_JAQFJH010000014.1, read as the reverse complement.
TTAGACTTACATTGGGTGTATGGTAGACCATGCTACCGCGCTGGATAAAGACCGTTTCTCCCTGATTGAGTGACAACTCTACCAAAGGAAATTGCATATGACTGTCCATAGAAAATTTCATCAGAAATTCCTCCTTGTTTTAATAAATATTGGCTATAAAGTGTTTTGCAATATAAACCTGAGTACAACTATTAGGAGAATACTTTTTTCAAGACTTCTCCGATAGTGGTCACTCCGATCACCTGAATTTCCTTAGGGGGCTTGATACCAGTCAAGGAATTTTTCGGTACATAGATTTTTGTAAATCCAAGTTTCGCTGCTTCATTGATCCGTTGCTCGATACGATTTACGCGCCGAATCTCTCCAGTCAAACCTAATTCTCCTACAAAACATTCCTGAGGATTTGTTGGCTTGTCCTTATAACTTGATGCAATAGCAACCGCAACTGCCAAGTCAATAGCAGGCTCATCTAATTTGACACCACCAGCAGATTTGAGATAAGCATCCTGATTTTGGAGGAGCAAACCTGCCCGTTTCTCTAAAACAGCCATAATCAGACTAGCACGATTGAAATCAAGGCCTGTTGTAGTCCGCTTGGCATTCCCAAACATAGTCGGTGTTACCAAGGCTTGAACTTCCGCAAGAATAGGACGGGTCCCTTCCATGGTCACCACGATGGACGAACCAGTTGCTCCATCTAAACGTTCTTCTAGGAAAACTTGACTCGGATTGAGAACCTCAACCAAGCCACCTGATTGCATCTCAAAAATCCCAATTTCATTTGTCGAACCAAAACGATTTTTGACCGCTCTTAAAATTCGGAAGGTATGATGGCGCTCCCCTTCAAAGTAAAGAACCGTATCCACCATATGCTCCAACATACGAGGACCCGCCAAGGTTCCTTCCTTGGTCACATGACCGACGATAAAGATAGCGATGTTATTGGTCTTGGCCAGCTGCATGAGTTCTGCAGTCACCTCACGCACCTGAGAAACAGATCCTTGAACTCCAGAAATCTCAGGAGACATGATGGTCTGGATAGAGTCGATGATGAGAAAATCTGGCTGAATTCTCTCTACCTCTGCCCGCACGCTCTGCATATTGGTCTCTGCATAGAGATAAAACTCGCTATCAATATCACCTAAACGCTCTGCACGGAGTTTGATTTGCTGAGCAGACTCCTCCCCACTGACATAGAGAACTGTCCCCACTTGAGACAGCTGGGTTGAGACTTGTAAGAGCAGGGTTGATTTCCCAATCCCTGGATCCCCACCGATAAGGACAAGACTTCCTGGTACCACACCCCCACCGAGTACACGGTTGAACTCCTCCATTTCAGTCTTTGTTCGATTGACATTGATGGAGGTCACTTCAGCCAGTTTCATGGGCTTGGTTTTCTCACCTGTCAAGGACACACGCGCATTCTTGACTTCTGCAACCTCGACTTCCTCAACAAAAGAAGACCAAGACCCACAGTTTGGACAACGTCCTAGATATTTAGGGGAATTATACCCACAATTTTGACATATAAATGTCGCTTTTTTCTTTGCGATGATTCTAATCCTTTCATTTTTAAAATCTCTTATTAATTTCCCAAATCAGTAACTATTTTTTTTCAGAACAATCAGTCCACCATCATCCGCATGGACATAATACTCCCCATCAGGACTAAATCCAAAAATATAGGGTAAATAACCTTTATAAATTTGAGTCCTAGTTTCTTTATTCTCTGCCCAATAAATGGTTAAAATCGGATATTCTTCAGATTGGTCTTTAGCCATTGTCACTCGGATGTCTTTACCATTATACAAAGGAAGGCTTCCACCATATTGTCCAGCAATAGGAATAGGTGAATCATAACCATCACACATAGCTACTAACTCTATCTCATCGTAATCCCCATCTATTGGAGTGACTTGACTTTTTTCACTATCGATGATGGACATATATTCTGAAGAAATGCAAAGGATTTTTTGATAGTCTACTGGAAGAAAAGCCAAGTAAAGAAAACCTCCAATACTAATCTTATACACCTTCTTATACCCTTGACAATTTTCTGCGGTAAAAGCTTGAAAATCCTTATAGCTCATTTAATTGTGCTTCTTTCTATATCTCTATCTCACACTCAATCACTTGGCAAAAATCAATCTTCTCGTCTGGTACAAATTGGCGCATGAGCATTCGATGAGCAACAACTACCACAGTCTGGTAGTCTCGATACTTAGCCATGCATTCTTGAAAACGAGACTTCATCTCCGCAGCTGTCTCATATTGAACAGGAGAATTTGGGAGCAACTCCCCCTTGTTTTCTAAAAACAGACATCTAGCTGTTTCAAAGTTCTCTATACCTGTTTCATAAACCTGCCATTCATGCAATAATGGCTCTACCCTCAAAGGAAGGCCAGTAGCACAGGATACATAAAAAGCCGTTTCTAAAGCTCGCGTCACTGCAGAAGACACCAGGATATCAGCTGAGCCAAACAAAGGATTTTTGCAAAGTTCCTGAGCTTGTTGTCTTCCTTTCTCAGATAAGGGTGCCAAATCTATCCCGAATCCAGTATAGGAACGCTCCTCTAACTCACGGTAATTTGGCTCCCCGTGACGGATAAAAATAATTTTCATATTAAGATCCCCATAAAACTATCCAATCTTGATTCCGCAATCTTGCCACTGCTTCAGTGTTTTAGAGAATTTCTTCTGGTTGGCAACTCCGACAGCAGACAAATCGACAGAAACCTAATAATTCTCCTTGGTAGCTGCCAAAACGGAAGCCTTAACACAGCCATTGCCATCTACCCCTATAAACTCTATGCTTTTAGCACCGTTTTCCTCTAAAAAATCTTTTAAATCTAGATTAGTAAAGCAAGAAGCCCGACGCTTCTCAAAGATACGAGAAGATACAAGCAGCAAGCCGGTCGCAAATTTCTTCTTTCTGTCTTTTCTCCCCCGTCAAGGACACACGCGCATTCTTGACCTCTGCAACCTCAACCTCCTCAACAAAAGAAGACCAAGACCCACAGTTTGGACAGTGCCCTAAATACTTAGGGGAATTATACTCACAATTTTGACACACAAATGTCGCCTTTTTCTTTGCGATAATAAACCTCTTTCTATATCTCTATCTCACATTCAATCACTTGGCAAAAATCAATCTTATCATTTGGCACAAACTGGCGCATGAGCATTCCGTGAGTTACAATGATAATAGTTTTATAATTTTTATACTTTTCCAAAGCTCTTAAAAAACGATGACGCATCTCTAGATCAGTTTCATAGCGATAGGGAGAATCTTCAGATAAACCTCCTTGATGTTTTAGATAATATTCATGAGCTACCAATACACTAGTTAAATCAGAGTTAGTGCCATCTAAGTCTGGACGCCACTCATGAAAACGGCTCCACAAATAAGTCCAATCCTGTTTCAACTGCTATATAATGTGCTGTTTCTAAAGCCCTCGTCACAGACGATGAAATAATAATCTCTGCCTTTCCAAAACATGCAGTTTTAGCAGCTTCTTTTGCCAGACTGCAACCTTTTCCTGTCAATGGTGCTAAATCACGACCAAAACCACTATAGAGTTGCGGATTTTCAAGTTTATCAAGCATACTATAATCTGGCTCCCCATGACGTACAAAGATAATCTTCATCTTAGTGCCCAGTTGATCCAAATCCACCAGTCCGCACGCCATCTGCCGCATCGCCATCCGCAATCAAAAATGGAGCAAAGACAGCCTGAACCACACGTTCCCCAACTTCAAGAACAACTTCCTGATCGGTAATGTTTTTCATCTGTGCAAAGATATGTCCTTCATTTCCTGGGTTACCATAATAATCTCCATCAATGACACCCACAGAGTTAATCAAAACCAAGCCCTTCTTACGAGGGTTTGAAGAACGATCATAGAGATAAAGCACTTCTGTCGGTTGCATATAGGCCTTAACCCCTGTTGGAACAAGGACAATCTCTCCTGGAGCAATAACTGTGCGCACAGCAACCTTTAAGTCGTAACCAGCTGCATGTGCTGTCTCACGCTTGGGTAGCAAACTCTCATCTGTAAAACTAGAAACTAATTCAAAACCACGAATTTTCATATTTCCCTCTTTTTAATCTTTTATTCTAGGCTATTTTATCTTATTTATTCGAAAAAAGCACGAAAAATCTTCTATATAAAATAAAGAAAAGTGTCCTATCAAAAAGCAAACAATAAAATCATACAAAAAAATTTAAAGATATTTCAAATGTCCCTTATTTTCCCTTTTATTATAGTTACTTAGTTTATAAAATACATGTTATAATAAAGCTATGGCATATAGTACAGATTTTAAACAACGAGCATTAAATTACATCAAAGAGGGACACAGCCATGTCGAGGCATCCAAAGTTTTTGA
>NZ_JAQFJH010000013.1:0-48127 GCF_030440025.1 Streptococcus sp. SO2 | reverse complement strand
GTTCCCCGATAGATTGGGCAGCGATTGTACCAACTGCTTCACCAACTTCAACCGCATCACCAGTCGCCAAGTTGATACCGTAACAGTGACGGCAGACACCATGACGAGTGTTACATGTAAATACGGAGCGGATGGTTACTTCTTCAACACCAGCATTAACAATTTCACGAGCCTTGTCTTCTGTAATCAATTCATTTGGACCAATGATAACTGCACCAGTTTCTGGGTGTTTAACAGTTTTCTTAGTGTAACGACCATTGAGACGTTCTTCAAGAGACTCAATCATCTCTTTACCTTCAGTAATAGAACGGATCAAGAGACCACGGTCTGTTCCACAGTCATCCTCACGGATGATCACGTCTTGGGCAACGTCAACCAAACGACGAGTCAAGTAACCTGAGTCGGCTGTCTTAAGGGCCGTATCGGTCATACCTTTACGAGCACCGTGAGTTGAGAAGAACATTTCCAATACAGACAAACCTTCACGGAAGTTTGAAAGGATTGGCAATTCCATGATACGTCCATTCGGAGCAGCCATCAGACCACGCATACCGGCAAGCTGTGAGAAGTTTGAGATGTTACCACGGGCTCCAGAGTCCATCATCATAACGATTGGGTTCTTAGGATCTTGGTTGGCAATCAAGCGTTTCTCCAATTTTTCACGGGCAGCACGCCATTCAGCTGTTACAGCATTGTAACGTTCGTCGTCTGTGATCATACCACGACGGAATTGTTTAGTGATTTGTTCTACACGTTTGTGTGATTCTTCAATGATTTCAGCCTTGTCTTCAACGACTGGGATATCGGCAATACCCACTGTCAATCCTGCAAGAGTTGAGTGGTGGTATCCGAGGTTCTTCATACGGTCAAGTAGGGCAGAAGTTTCAGTCGTACGGAAACGTTTGAAGATTTCAGCGATGATATTTCCAAGGTTTTTCTTCTTGAATGGAGGGTTAAGTTCAAGTTTGCTGATAGCTTCCTTGATATCTCCACCAAGTGGCAAGAAGTATTTAGCTGGAACGCCTTCTGTCAAGTTGGCATTATTTGGTTCTTGCAAGTAGGGTAGACCTTCTGGCATGATATCGTTGAAGAGAATCTTACCAACAGTTGTAAGCAAGATTTTGTGTTTTTGCTCTTCTGTCCATGGTTTGTTAAGACTGTCTGTTGCGATACCAACACGTGAGTGGAGGTGAACATAGCCATTGCGGTAAGCCATAACAGCTTCGTCACGGTCTTTGAAGACCATTCCTTCACCTTCACGACCAGCTTCTTCCATGGTCAAGTAGTAGTTACCCAAAACCATGTCCTGAGATGGAGTAACAACTGGTTTACCATCTTTCGGGTTCAAGATGTGCTCAGCAGCCAACATCAAGATACGCGCTTCTGCTTGGGCTTCTTCTGAAAGCGGTACGTGGATGGCCATTTGGTCACCGTCAAAGTCGGCATTGTAGGCTTCACAGACAAGTGGGTGCAAGCGAAGGGCTTTACCGTCAATCAAGACAGGTTCAAAGGCTTGGATACCCAAACGGTGAAGGGTCGGTGCGCGGTTCAAAAGCACTGGGTGTTCCTTGATAACTTCTTCGAGGATATCCCAGATGCGTTCGTCTCCACGTTCTACCAAGCGTTTAGCCGCTTTAACGTTTTGCACGATATCGCGCGCAACGATTTCACGCATCACAAATGGTTTAAAGAGCTCGATAGCCATTTCACGTGGCACACCACATTGGTACATCTTAAGAGTTGGACCAACGGCGATAACGGAACGTCCTGAGAAGTCAACACGTTTACCAAGCAAGTTTTGACGGAAGCGTCCTTGTTTACCTTTGAGCATGTGGCTCAATGATTTAAGTGGACGGCTACCTGGTCCTGTAATTGGACGACCACGACGACCATTGTCAATCAAAGCGTCAACCGCTTCTTGAAGCATACGCTTCTCATTTTGAACGATGATACCTGGTGCGTTCAACTCAAGCAAACGAGCCAAACGGTTGTTACGGTTGATAACACGACGGTAAAGGTCGTTCAAGTCAGATGAGGCAAAACGGCCACCATCCAACTGCAACATTGGACGAAGATCTGGTGGAATAACCGGAAGGATGTTAAGAATCATCCATTCAGGTTTGTTTCCAGACTTGTAAAAGGCATCCAAAACATCCAAACGACGGATAGCTTTGATACGTTTTTGTCCAGTTGCTGTCTTCAATTCTTCTTTAAGCTCAGCAATTTCTTTTTCAAGATCTACTTGTTTCAAGAGGTCTTGGATAGCTTCGGCACCCATTTTAGCAACGAATGATCCGTAGCCATATTCACGCAAGCGCTCACGGTATTCACGCTCTGTCATGATTGATTTGTGCTCAAGTGGTGTATCCTTAGGATCGATCACCACGTAAGCAGCAAAGTAGATTACTTCCTCGAGGGCACGAGGACTCATATCAAGGGTCAAGCCCATACGACTTGGAATTCCCTTGAAATACCAGATATGAGATACAGGAGCTTTCAACTCGATGTGTCCCATACGTTCACGACGAACTTTTGTACGCGTTACTTCAACACCACAACGGTCACAAACAATCCCTCTGTAACGAATGCGTTTGTACTTACCACAAGCACATTCCCAGTCTTTTGTAGGACCAAAGATGACTTCGTCAAATAGTCCTTCACGTTCTGGTTTCAACGTACGGTAATTGATTGTTTCAGGTTTTTTGACTTCTCCATAAGACCATGAACGGACTTTGCTTGGAGAAGCTAGTGTGATTTGCATACTTTTAAAACGATTTACGTCAACCACTATTTCTTCCCTTTCTATTCTAAGTGAGCTACTTATTCTTGTTCAGTAGCTTCTTCTGTTGCTTCCGCTTTTGCACCTTCTTCAGCTTCAAAAGCAGCTTTTGCTTCTTCAGCAGCTTTTTTACGTGCTTTTTCAAGGTCATCTACGTGGATGACATCTTCGTCCATGCCCTCGTCAAGATCACGAAGTTCAACTTCTTGATCATCTTCGTCAAGAACACGCATGTCAAGACCAAGTGATTGCAATTCTTTAACAAGAACTCGGAAGGATTCTGGAACACCTGGTTTTGGAATTGGTTTTCCTTTTGTAATAGCTTCATAGGCTTTCAAACGTCCGTTGATATCGTCAGACTTGTAAGTCAAGATTTCTTGAAGGACATTTGAGGCACCATAGGCTTCAAGCGCCCAAACCTCCATCTCACCGAAACGTTGTCCACCAAACTGAGCCTTACCTCCGAGTGGTTGTTGCGTAACTGTTGAGTATGGTCCGACTGAACGAGCGTGCAATTTATCATCAACCATGTGGTGGAGTTTGATCATGTACATGACACCAACTGATACACGGTTATCAAATGGTTCACCAGTACGTCCATCGTAAAGGATAGTCTTAGCATCGCTATCCATGCCTGCTTCCTTAACAGTTGACCAAAGATCTTCTGAACTTGCTCCATCAAAGACCGGTGTTGCGATGTGGATACCAAGAGTACGAGCTGCCATACCAAGGTGAAGCTCCATAACCTGACCGATATTCATACGTGATGGCACCCCAAGTGGGTTCAACATGATATCGACTGGAGTTCCATCTGGAAGGTAAGGCATATCTTCTACAGGAACGATACGAGAGACAACCCCTTTGTTTCCGTGACGTCCGGCCATCTTGTCTCCGACCTTAATCTTACGTTTTTGAGCGATGTAAACACGAACCAGCATATTAACACCTGATTGTAATTCATCACCATTTGCACGTGTAAAGATCTTAACATCACGAACAACACCATCGGCACCGTGGGGTACGCGAAGTGAAGTATCGCGAACTTCACGAGATTTGTCTCCGAAAATAGCGTGCAAGAGACGTTCTTCAGCTGAAAGGTCTTTTTCACCCTTAGGTGTTACTTTACCTACAAGGATATCCCCTTCTTTAACCTCAGCACCGATACGGATAATACCCATTTCGTCAAGGTCTTTAAGGGCATCTTCACCAACGTTTGGAATTTCACGAGTGATTTCTTCAGGCCCAAGCTTTGTATCGCGTGTTTCTGATTCGTATTCTTCAAGGTGGACAGATGTATAGACATCATCTTTAACCAAGCGTTCGCTCATGATAACGGCATCCTCGAAGTTGTAACCTTCCCATGTCATGTAGGCAACGATTGGGTTTTGTCCAAGCGCCATTTCTCCATTTTCCATAGAAGGTCCGTCAGCAATGAAATCACCTTTTTCAACGATATCGCCAACTTTTACGAGAGTACGTTGGTTGTAGGCAGTACCTGAGTTTGAACGACGGAATTTTTGAATGTGGTAAACATCCAATGAGCCATCTTCACGACGAACTTCTACCTTGTCAGCATCTGCATAGGTAACCTTACCACCATGTTGTGCAATAACTGCAGCTCCTGAATCATGAGCTGCTTGGTATTCCATACCAGTACCCACGTAAGGTGCTTTGGGATCAATCAATGGCACAGCCTGACGTTGCATGTTGGCTCCCATGAGGGCACGGTTGGAGTCATCGTTTTCCAAGAAAGGAATACATGCTGTCGCAACGGCAACTACCTGCTTAGGCGAAACGTCCATATAATCAACACTTGATGCTGGATATTCTTGGTTAACCCCTTGGTGACGTCCCATGACAACTTTTTCAGCAAAAGTGCCATCTGCGTTCAATTTAGAGTTAGCCTGAGCTACTGTGAACTCATCTTCTTCATCGGCTGTCAACCAAACGATTTCGTTGGTTACTTTTCCAGTTGCACGGTCAACCTTACGATATGGTGTTTGAATGAAACCATACTTGTTGAGGTGCCCGTATGAAGACAAGTTGTTGATCAAACCGATGTTTGGCCCTTCAGGTGTTTCAATCGGACACATACGACCATAGTGAGTGTAGTGCACGTCACGCACTTCATATCCAGCGCGGTCACGTGTCAAACCACCAGGTCCTAAGGCAGACAAACGACGTTTGTGTGACAACTCAGAAAGTGGGTTGTGTTGGTCCATGAACTGTGACAATTGAGAAGAACCAAAGAATTCTTTGATTGCTGCAGTTACTGGACGGATATTGATAATTTGTTGTGGTGTTAGTACTTCGTTATCTTGAACAGACATACGTTCACGAACGTTACGTTCCATACGTGAAAGTCCAAGACGCACTTGGTTGGCAAGCAATTCACCAACAGCACGGATACGACGATTTCCAAGGTGGTCGATATCATCCACACGGCCAATACCTTCAGCCAAGTTGAGGAAGTAGCTCATCTCAGCCAAGATATCTGCAGGAGTTACGATGCGAACTTTATCATCTGGATTTGCATTACCGATGATTGTTACAACACGGTCTGGATCAGTTGGTGCAACAACCTTGAATTTTTGAAGAACAACTGGCTCTGTTACTACAGCAGCATCATTTGGAATGTAGACAATCTTGTTCAAGTCGCCATCCAAATGGCTTTCGATACTTTCAATGACGCTACGAGTCATGATTGTACCAGCTTCTACCAAGATTTCTCCAGTTTCAGGATCTACCAATGGCTCAGCAATAGTTTGGTTGAGCAAACGTGTTTTAACATTGAGTTTTTTATTGATCTTGTAACGACCAACTGCAGCCAAGTCATAACGACGTGGGTCAAAGAAACGAGCTACAAGCAAGCTACGTGAGCTTTCAGCAGTCTTAGGCTCACCTGGACGAAGGCGTTCGTAGATTTCCTTCAAAGCTTCGTCTGTACGAGAGTCCATTGGGTTCTTGTGAATATCTTTTTCAACAGTGTTACGAACAAGATCGCTGTCACCAAAGATATCAAAGATTTCATCATCGCCTGAGAAACCAAGCGCACGAACTAAGGTCGTAAATGGAATTTTACGAGTACGGTCGATACGAGTATAGGCGATATCTTTTGAGTCGCTTTCAAGTTCCAACCAAGCTCCACGGTTAGGGATAACAGTTGAACCGTAGCCCACTTTACCATTTTTGTCTACCTTGTCATTAAAATAAACACCTGGAGAACGCACCAACTGTGATACGATGATACGCTCACCACCGTTGATGATGAAAGTCCCCATCTCAGTCATGATTGGGAAATCACCAAAGAAAACTTCCTGTGTCTTAATTTCGCCAGTTTCTTTGTTAATCAAGCGGAAGGTTACAAAGATAGGTGCTGAGTAGCTGGCATCATGGATACGAGCTTCTTCAAGCGTATATTTAGGTTCTTTGATTTCGTAGCCAACAAATTCCAACTCCATTGTGTCTGTGAAGTTTGAAATTGGCAATACATCTTCAAACACTTCCTTCAGACCATGGTCTAGGAAATCTTTGAATGAATCAGTTTGAATTTCAATCAAATTTGGTAAGTCAAGAACTTCTTTGATTCTTGAAAAACTACGACGGGTACGATGTTTCCCGTATTGAACGTCATGTCCTGCCAAGATGATTCTCCTTTTTAAATAAAGTTCCAAGCTTAGTGATCTAAGCTAGTAATTATCGTTAGAGGGTTCTAAAAACCCTATCAACTTATCCCCCTCGACCAATTTTCAGAATCTTTAAATCTTTGTTACAAAAATCGAAAAACCTGAAAAAAAGCACAAAAAGAGCAGCTAAATCCGACTTTTTCAGGAGATTTAACTGCTGTGAGCCTTGTCCGGACAATATTTCAGACAAAACCTACGACAAATGATTATTTACATTATACCTGATTTTTTTTGATTTTTCAAGGGTTTTGAACGATTTTTTTGCCTGTAATATTGATAGGTCTTGTTTTCAGAAAAGGATATTTTCATTTTCGCTAATTCATTTCCAAATCAGCCTCTTCGTAAAACTGTGTGACCTTCAACAAAAAATATCTGAATCAATGATCGAATCATTTTTGACCTCTGCCATTCAATGGTAGGAACTTAGCAAGCAAGAACTTCTAGAGACTTTAGGAAATCTATCCGACCTTAAAAAGGATTTCTCAGTCGTATTTGGATAGAAATTCATTCGTTTTTCCAACATGATTTCTTTATTGAAATAAACCTGAATAGCCTGGTCAGCAATGTTCAGTGAGCCAATGGTAAAAATAAATCCTACCAGAAGCATTTTTCATGCTCTCAAAAGAAGCTATCTTTTTGACTTTCAAAACGTTTGAATCAAGCTATTCTGTCCTTTTTATATAAAGTAATCCCCCCTAGTTTTAAAGATTTCTAGCTCTCCACTCTGACTCGGGTCACAATGCCATCCTTGTCAGTCAAGCTAAATTCTGCAGAAGAAAACCAATGAGTTATCGCCTTATTACCTTGAGATTGGGCAAAAACCTTCAACAACTCCTCTTTGTTCTCAACTTCAACCACATAGTAGGCAAGACCCACCATGCCATTCTCACGTCGCGCTAACAAACGACCACCCCATTCATTCACCGCTAGATGATGATGGTAATTCCCCGATGCTATCCAACTGGCATGCGGAATCGTGAATTTATCCTCAAGACCGAGAGACTCTTGGTAGAGCACACTCGCTTCTCGGCTGTTTTTAACAGATAGGTGAACGTGCCCTATGCGAGTGCCACTTGCGATTGCAAAAGGCTCTATGTTTCTTCCTAGTTCGTAGATATCTTGGGCAGACAGCTCTTCTGTCACCCCGATAATTCGTCCATCCTCACGAATATCCCAGACTGTCACAGGTTTATCTCTGTAGAGTTCAATCCCATTGCCCTCTAAGTCTTCCAAATAGATAGCCTCACTATAACCATGATCAGCCCCGCCAACTAGCGGAATCTTTAAATCTAGCAAGTGTTTAAAAATATTTGCTAAATCCTCTCGACTCGGTAAAAGCAAGGCCAAATGGTAAAGTCCGTAGCCCTGCTTAGGATTGCTTGTATTTTCTGTTTGGATCAGTTTTACTAGCGGTTTTCCTCCGGCACCTAGAAGAACTTCTTTTTCCGATTGATTCAAAATCTCCAAACCAAGTAATTGGTGATAAAAAGCAGTCTGACCTGCTAAATCTCTAACATTTAAAGCCACTTCAGCCAAATGAATGCGACTATTATATTCGTAAACCATAGAAAACCTTTCTTTGTTGTAACCATATTTATTACACCCATTATACACCCATTTCAGCCAATGTCAATTCAGATGCTTATACTCTTCGAAAATCAAATTCAAACCGCGTCAACGTCGCCTTGCCGTACTCAAGTACAGCCTGCGGCTAGTTTCCTAGTTTGCTCTTTGATTTTCATTGAGTATAGGGATTAAAAAACAAGAAAAATCCTCCCCATGTAGGAAGGATTGTTTCGCTTTAATGAGCCAGCATTTCTTGGGCGATTTCTTGACCAGATAAGCCATCTGGATAGTAGGTTGGCCAGTTATCCATTTCTTCAAAGAGGGCTTCCTGGCTAGTGCCTCCAAAAAAGATATGGAAATGCTCTGCCTTGACTGGGGCGATATTGTGGTCGCTAAACTGAACATACTTAAATTGTCCAGCATCCGCATCTGTCGCTTCAAAGAGATAACGAACTCCTCGATTCCCTTTCTTATAAGTCAAAATTTTCTTGCCGACATACTTGTATGTATATTTCTTACTTTGGTCACCTTGGATGAATTCCATAGTATTATCCGTGATATTAATCTTAGATACATCGGTTTGATAACCCTTTTGATAGTAGGCCTTATACTCATCCTTGGTCATCTTACCAGTCAATTTAGCCTTGTAGTCAAAGACTTGATCAAGAGTTCCATTTTCAAGGAAAGGATAGACTGACTGCCAGTTACCAGCATAGTCACTCAAGGTGCGATCCTTAACATCTGCATCCTCAAAGTAGCCATTTTGAACGGTTTTAGTTTCCTCTGCTTTTTCTGGCTCAATTTCTGCCCCTGCCTGGTCAGTAGTTTGCTTGAGGGCCTTGAGATTTTTCTCCATGACAGAGATATAGTTCTCACCGGCCTTCATGTCCTCTTCGGTCAAGCTTTCCAGAGGATTCAAAACATCTAACTTAACTCCTGTCTCTTTTGAGAGAGTATTTGCTAGGGCTTGAGAGGCATTTTCTTCAAAGTAGATATAAGAAATCTTGTTTTTCTTGATGTACTCGGTCAATTCTGCCAAACGGCTTGCTGACGGCTCAGCATCTGGTGATAGACCTGAGATAGAGACTTGATTGAGTCCGTAGTCCAAGGCTAGATAACGAAAGGCTGCGTGCTGAGTCACAAAACTCTTTTGTTTAGCACTAGAAAGACCTTCAGTATAGGATTTATCCAAAGCTTGTAGTTTTTCGATATAGGCTGCTGCATTTTGCTCAAAGGTTGCTTTTTTATCAGGATAGTCAGCTGATAAACTGTCACGAATGTGCTCTACAAGCTTAATGGCACGCGCAGGAGACAACCATACGTGAGGATCATACTCGTGATGATGGCCTTCTTCGCCATGGTCATGATCTTCCTCTTCTTCACTCCCTGGAAGAAGCAACATATCACCAGTAGCCTTAATGGTTTTTACTTTTTTCGCATCTAGGGAATCTAACAATTTGGGAACCCAAGTTTCCATGTTTTCGTTCTCATACACAAAGGCGTCGGCGTCTTGGATTTTAGCGACTGCCTTAGGTGATGGTTCATAATCATGTGGCTCTGTCCCTGCACCAATCAAGAGCTCGACATTGGCTGTATCTCCTGCTACTTGCTTTGTAAATTCGTAGACAGGATAGAAAGTTGTGACAATATTTAATTTTCCGTTTGCCTGTTTTTGATTGGAACAAGCAACTAAGAATAGTGTCACAAGACTTGCCAAAAGTAGGCCTAGTTTTTTCATTTTCTTCTCCTATTTGATAAAACGTTTGAGTAAGCTGACTAACAAAAAGACAACTACAAAGATAATGGTAATACTTGCACTCGGTGGTGTCTCTGCATAATAGGAAATATAAAGTCCTGCCACCATGCCTAGAAAACCAATAACGCTGGCAAGAATCATCACCGAACTAAAGTTCTTCCCTAAACGCAAAGCGATACTAGCTGGCAAGACCATGATAGTTGATACCAAAAGTGCCCCTGCAGCTGGAATCATAAGAGCAATAGCCACACCCGTCACCATGTTAAAGAGGATAGACATAGTACGCACTGGAAGACCATCTACAAAAGCTGTATCCTCGTCAAAAGTTAAGATGTACATGGGTCTTAAAAAGAGGAAGGTCAGGATTAAAACAACCGCGGCAATGACAAAGAGCCCAATTACCTGCTCTTGACTAATAGTCACGATAGAACCAAAGAGGTATTGGTCCAAACTCATAGAGCTAGAACTCTTCCCCTTACTCATAACAATGAGTGAAACTGCAAGTCCTGTAGACATGAGAATGGCTGTCCCAATCTCCATAAAGCTCTTGTAAACCGTACGGAGATATTCAAGAAAGACCGCGGCAATCAAGACAATGGCAATGGTTGAGATGGTTGGAGAAATCCCCAAAACCAAACCAAAGGCAACACCCGAAAGTGAGACGTGACTCAGAGTATCACTCATAAGGCTCTGACGACGCAAGATGAGGAAGGTCCCAAGGACTGGCGAAAAGAGACTCATGGCAATAACAGCTAAAAAGGCCCGTTGCATAAAATCATAAGACAATAGATTAAACATGATCCACCTCCTGATCATTTTCATGGACATTGAAACAACGCCATGGTGAATCTTGGTCTCGAACAAGGTGGATGTTACGATCTGCGTAGTCCTTGACCTCTTCAGGATCGTGAGTAATCATCAGAACAGCCTTACCATGATGGTGGGCACTATGGTGCATGAGCTCATAAAATTCATTCTTGGTGCCGGCATCCATCCCTGTTGTCGGCTCATCCAAGATAAAGATATCTGGATCTGAAGCAAACATACGTGCAATAACCGCTCTTTGCTTTTGCCCACCAGAGAGAGAGCCAATCCGTTTATCCCGATGTTCCCACATACCAACTGAGTTTAAACTAGCCTTAATGTGTTCTTCATCATGGGCATTCAAACGACGGAACCAGCCCTTTCTTGGGTAGCGACCTGATTTGACAAACTCATAAACAGTACTAGGAAAACCTGCATTAAAACTGGCGATCTGCTGAGGAAGATAGGCGATTCTTAATTTTTTCCCATGAATATTTGTCTTTGAGATGGTTACTTTCCCAATTCGTGGTTGAAGAATTCCAAGGCTAGCCTTGATTAGCGTTGTCTTGGCTGCTCCATTTTCTCCTGTCAGTGTGACAAATTCCCCACTATCAACACTGTAATTGATATGCTCAAGCACAGGTTCCTTGTCATAATAGAAGGACAAATCCTCTACTGTGATGTATCTCATTACTTGATTTCTCCTACTAAAGCAGTTAAAAACCGCTGGATAATTTTTTGTTCGTTTGGTGTAAACTGAGTGGCAACCTGCTCATAAGTCGAGAGGGTATGTTCATGATGATGGTGGTGTTCCTCAGCAATAGGTCGAGCCAAGTCTGTTAATTGATAGAAGACAACGCGAGCATCCTTAGGATCCTTAGACGTTTCTAGCATCCCCTCTTTAACCAGGGATTTGATAGCCTTGGTAACGGCAGCTTGACTGACATTGAGACGACGCGCCAACTCAGAGTTGGTGAGCGACTCCTCTGATAAAAGCATGAGAATATGCTCCTGGGTATTGGTCAAGGCCACATCACTCGTGCAATGGCCAATCAAAATTTCATGCTGATTTTCAGCTTTTAAAATAATCTCGTTTAAAAATTGATCGATATCTTTTGCCAACTGTCTCATGATTTGCTCCTTTCTTAGAACGGAATTTCTATAAATACAAGGTTTTCATACTCTTCAAAAATCAAATTCAAACCACGTCAGCTTCGTCTTGGCGTACTCAAGTACAGCCCGCGTCTCGCTTCCTAGTTTGCTCTTTGAGTTTTATTGAGTATCACACCATTCCTTTACTAGTTAAGTATATCACATCCAAGTAAGGAGTCAAGAAAAAAGATGAAAACACCTGAGATGTTTTCATCCTTTAGAATTATTTTTCTTGTTTGCGGCTAGTCCAGAGGGCTGTCGCTCCAAGAATCATACCCAATAGCATCATGAAAATAGATTGTTCACTACCTGTATTCGGAAGTATTTTTTCTGATACGACTGTCTTATTGACAAATTTATCTGCAACCTTATAATCAACTTTTACAGTAGATGTTTGGGCAGGAGTTGTTCCTTGAGTTTTTCCTGATGGAGTTGTTTTTGTTGCTGAATCTTGCTCCGATTTAGCTGGAGTTGTATTTTGAACTTTTCCTGGCTTAGTTGCATCATTTCCTGAATTAACCGGAGTTGTTCCCTGAGTTTTTCCTGGTTGAGTAGGAGTTATTGCTGGATCTTTTTCAGGTTTAGCTGGATCTGTTGCTGGATCTTTTCCTGGTTTAGCTGGATCTGTTGCTGAATCTTTTCCTGGTTTAGCTGGATCTTGCTCTTTACCTTGATCTTCTGGCAGTTTAAATGTTTTTGAATCCACAGAAATCGTGCGTGAGTTTGGATTTACCTTTTCATACTGAGTCAAATCAGCTGTTTTAAGGTAATCTTCAAAGGCAGCATCCATTGAAGGGCCTTCTTCTCTGGCACCACCAAGCATGGTATAACCATCACCACCTGCTGCAAGGAAGTCATTGGTTGCTAGGTAGTAAACTTTTTCCAAATCTAGTTTTTCATAAAGACCAGTCGCACGATTCTTAACTTGAATAGCCAAGACACGTTTGCCTGCAGCTAGATTTGTATCGTAGTAGACCTTGGCTCCTGAAATCTGTAAGAATCCGCCACTTGGTTCTAGCAATGGTTGACCATTTTCATCCAAGACAGTTTTCCCTGCCTTATCAACCTGCAAGATAGACCCGAGTGATTTTTCAAACATGTCAAAAACTTGCTGACCAGTTACTTGAATTTGTGAAATTGTGTTCCCAAATGGTAGAACCGCAATGACATTTCCTTTTGTAATTGGCTTATCTTTGGCAATCGTTTCACGCAAGCCACCACCATTGGTCACAGCGATATCCGTCGGATGACTAAAGCCTGTTTGACCGTATTGATAGAGAGAATCTGCGACAACATTTCCAAGGTTAGTTTCACGGACACGGACATTTTCACGGTCACCGTTCAATTCAACTGGACTATTTGAAACAACTTCTATAGCATTTTCAGCGTCATACTTTTGTTTGATATCCTTGACAAGTTTTTCAATTTTTGGATTAGCTTCCAATTTCTTAGCATCTGCAGCTGCAATGAGTGAAGGATTTCCCAATAATTGGCGAGATTTGTAAGTGATTTTACCAACGTTATGGAGATAGCTTCCTGTCTGGTTGTATGTTACATTGTCACCATAAGTAGTCGATTCTACTGTATGAGAGTGACCATCAATAACAGTGACACGCTTACCTTTCAAAAGAGGATTTTTTGAAAGTGCTTCTGCAAGTGTTGAACCGCGCCATTCTACTGGTGTTGTTGTATCAACTCCCAAGTGAGCGAGAACAACATAGTGTTTATAGTCTTTGCCTTCTGCCAAGGCTTTAGCTTGAATTTCTTCGATAACCTTATTAACCTCTGCAATAGGCTCTGTAAAGGTTACACCTGTAACATTTTTAGGGTGGGTCTTAGTAGCTGTTTCAGGCGTTGTCACACCGATGACGACAAATTCATCACCTTCAACATCCTTGTTCTTATCAACAATTGTTGCTGCTTCAAATAAACGAGCCCCATTCACATAAGTGTTTGAGCTGAGCAATGGGAAGTTCAAAATTTCTTTGTATTTTTTAACTTCATCAAGTCCAAAGTCGAACTCATGATTTCCTACAGCCATAGCATCGTAACCCATCTCGTTTAGGATTTTGGCACGTGCTTCACCCTTTGTAGAGTTTGAAATTGGCAGACCTTGGAAGGCATCGCCTGCATCTACTACTAGAGTCGTTTGATTGCTCTTTTCTCGCTCCTTCTCAATAACCGTTGCGAGTTTGGCATCTCCGATTACTCCTTTTTCTTCTACGATACGACCATGCACGTCATTGGTATGCAAGATAACAGTATCTGCTTCTTCTTTTTGAGGTGCAGCTTCTTCAGCTGGTGTTGCCGGACTTGTAGCAACCTCAGGAGTCACTGTCACTACTGGTGCTTCTGTAGTGCTCACAACTTCTGTAGCTTCTGAAGAACTAGTATTTTCTTCAGCATAGACCTGTCCAGCTAAAAAGGCTGGAGCTAATAGGGCTGTCGATAGCACAGGCAACAAAAAACGTTTATTCATATTGAAATCCCTTTCTCTTCTTTCTCCTACCATTATACGCTATTTAGCATCATTTTAAAACTTTTAACCTTTTTGAAGGTAACCTATCCGACATTTCATAAAAAAAGTCTGAACAAAAAGTTCAAACTCCTTTTCTATATTATTGAAAATCTTGGATATTTCCATCATAGGTTGCCCAATCTTGGCTAAAGAAACGGTCATTCATTTGGTAATCAGGCGCTGTTGTTGGATTGCTCAAAAAGGGATTTACAACCTTATCAAATGCTAACCAGCCTAACCAACCAATATGAATCGTATCCTTAACAAAGTATGGTTCATCACCATCTTTTGAAAAGTCAGCGATGTTGGTGAAGCCTTGACTCTCCAACTGGTAACGAATTTTTTCGACAGTGTGTTGATACATTTCTTCACTCAAGCCTATATAATCCATCCATTTTTTATTGACAGGTTGAAAGACAAAGAGTACATTGACCTTAGATTTTGCAAATTGATCGAGCACTAACTGTAAATCATTGTACTCACTTGACTGGAGAAAGTTGTAATTTTTTTGATACCCTTCCCACTTTTTTAAATCTTTCTTTAGTTGAGTATTGTAAAAGTGGTTATCCATCCCCAAATCATTATTGGTCGTATTTTCTTCTGCATCCTTACGTGCAATATTTTCCAATTCTTCATAAGAAAATTGATCTGGGAGGCTGCTCAAATATTTTTCAATATGATCCTTGTACTTTAATCGACCATGAATGGAGAATTGACCAAAAAGAGCAGCTTGTCTTTCATTGAACTCGGCAGAGAGATTAACCATCGTTTGATCAAAGTCTGACAATTGTTCATTCTTGGCAAGCTTCTCAACAATCCCCTTCATCGGTACTCTTGGATTTTGCTTCAAGAGTCTAGTGGCCGCATATTGAGCAGCCAGATCTCCGGATTGATTTTCCAAAAAGGCCGTCAACTGGTCATTGTTAAAAAAGCTTTGAAAAGTAGGCGCATCGTGCTCCTCTTTTGTAAACCATTGCGGAGAGATTACAAATACCGCTTGTTTGTTTTCAAGCTCAGATGTGATTTGTTGTAGTCCAAAGTACTGACTAAGAGAAGCTGCTCCTGCCTGCCCCATAAAATAAGGACGATAGGGGCGATTATACTTTTCAGCTAATACTCCTGGATGCATGCTATCAAAACGAATCCATTCACTCGAACCCAAAAAGGGTATAAAACGTATATTAGGATCCGTGAGAGCTCTCACTTTTTGACTTCTTTCCTTAAAGCTCTCTGCACTTATCGAAGCGGCAGAGTATTTTTCCTCCATGAGATTATGACTTGGGCTACTTGGATAGAAACAGATAAGAAGGCACACCAACAAGCCCGCTAGAAAGACAGGCCCGAAAATCAGCCACAAGCGTTTAAGCATTCTTTAACTCCGTAATTCCTGCTACGATTTTATTAGCTGTATTCCAGTCATCACGACCAAATTCTGTAACTGGGACACGAATATCAAATCGGTTTTCGATTTCCACGATTAATTCAACTGTCCCCATACTATCCAAGACACCTGCATCAAAAAGATCTTCATCCATCATGTCAGAAACATCTTCCATAAACAATTCATCAATAATTTCAATAACTTCTGATTTGATATCCATTTTTTAATTCCTTTTATTTTTTAAACCATAAATCATTCAAAAATCCAGAGAAGATTAAGAATGAAATCATCACGACATGGAAGGTTATCACCATGCCAAGCAACTGAACCCAGCGATTCTCAGGCAAGGGAGCTTGCCCTGCTTTCTTACGTTCTTTATTGAGCGTTTTTTTCTTTCGAACCCAGGCATCATTAATGACTAAGCCCACTCCATGAAAGAGTCCGTAGGCGATGTAAAACCAAGTTATCCCATGCCAGAACCCCATAAGGAGCATGTTCAAGATATAGGCGACACTTGAGGTCACATTTCGATTCTTAAACAATTTCTTTCTCGTCATCACCATGACCATGCGCATAAAGACAAAGTCACGGAACCAGAAGGATAAACTCATGTGCCAACGATTCCAAAACTCCTTCAAATCTCTTGACAAGAAAGGTTTGTTGAAGTTGATTGGACTACGAATCCCCATCAGATTTGAAATAGCTAGAGCAAACATAGAGTAACCTGCAAAGTCAAAGAAGAGCTCCAAACCAAATGTGTACATGATGGCCACTACATAATAGTTAAAGACGCCTCCTGTTTGTAGAGCTAAATTCTTTAGTGGTGGCAATAAAATCTCGCCTAGAATATGAGCTAGGATAAATTTATACAGAAATCCCCACATGATATACCGAACGGACTCGGCTAGCATATCTAGCAACTCATCGCGCTCTGGTATCGTCTTATAATTTTCATTAAAACGTTTGAAACGATCAATAGGACCACTTGAAAATGTCGGCATAAAGAGAAGAAAACGCAAATACTCCCACATCTTCAAATCCTTAATGACTCCATCTCTGAGTTCGATGATGATTCCCACCGAACGAAATGTCAAATAAGAAATTCCGATAAAACCCAGCAAGGATTGTGTTCCGTTAATGGCTGTTTGCGCCTTTACAAATACGATTGGAAGTAAAGACAACAGACTAACGAGATAGAAAATCCATTTGCCATCTCGAATTTTTCGATACTGCTTGTAAAAAAGAACCAGTACAATTTGCCAAATTAGATAGATTCCTAAGGCAGCTATTTGATTAGTCTTGCCACCCGTCAACATGGTAACGATAAAGAAGAGACTAACCAGTATTTCATACCAAGCAAAGCGTTTTTTGAAAAAAAGACCGATAAAGATTGGCAAGGCAGCAGTAATCACGTACAAAAAGTACTGCGGATTCCCATACGGCTCAATATGAGGCAGCTGTTTCAGGAAATCCATCATCTATTATTCACCTCGTTAATCAATCCTTTGATGTCAATCTTGCCATTTGGAGTTAGTGGCAATTCCTCTCTGTAAAGAAACTTAGATGGCATCATGTAAGACATCATAATATCTTCCAAGTCTTCCTTGATAGCTTTCGTGATATCAATTTCGCGCTCAAATTGTTCTTTGACGCCATCTTTTAAGATAACATAGGCCAAGAGGTTTTGAACCTTGTGGTCTTTGTTGTAACGTGGAACTGCAACAGCGGATTCAACATACTGAGATTTATTCAAGTTTTGAGAAACATCTTCTAGCTCAATGCGGTAACCGTTAAACTTGATCTGGAAGTCCATCCGTCCACCATAGAGAAGGAGACCTTCATCTGTCATAGTTCCCACATCTCCCGTATGATAGGCTGGCAGACCTTCAAATTCGAAGAAGGCTTCTGCTGTTTTCTCTGGATTATTCATATAACCTTTTGAAACGGCTGGTCCAGACACGATGATCTCCCCTTGCTCACCATTTGGCAATTTATTGCCCTCTTCATCGATGATGAAGGTTGGTGAATCAGGTTTGGTGTAGCCAATCGGAAGACGTTTCAAGGTTGCCAACATCTCATCTGTAATAGCGACTGCTGACAAAGCAACTGTTGCTTCCGTTGGACCGTAAGCATTGATGATACGCGCATTTGGGAAACGCTCGCGCAATTTCTGAGCGGTTTTAATGGTCAACTCTTCCCCATCAAAATAAAAATGGGTAATCCCTGGCATCTTTTCAGCATTGAAATCTTCAGACAACATGGCCATATCTGCAAAAGATGGTGTTGAAGTCCAGATAGAAATTGGAAGTGAAAAGATAGTCGCAAAGAGCTGCTTAAAGTCTTGAGTAATGGCTGATGGGAGGGCAAAAAGCGTTCCTCCAAGAGCCAAGGTCGGTGCCCAGTACATGACAGACAAGTCAAAAGAATAGGGTGGTTGCGCCAACATTTGTGGACGATCTGGCGTCGCAAATTCCTTGTCCGTAATCATCCAGTTGGTAAAGCTGAGCAGATTATCATGCGAAATTTGCACCCCTTTTGGTTTTCCAGTTGTCCCTGAAGTAAAGATAATGTAGTAGTTATCATCGCCCTTGACTGGATGCGTGATTTCATAGCTAGTCCCTTGGGCAAAGGCTTCTTGAACCTGAGCTAGATTCATCATCGGTGTAGAAACCTGCTCCAATGGAAATTCTGAAATGGCAATAATCAAACTTGGCTCTGCCACTTCTAAAATAGCTGAAACTCGCTCCAAAGCCGAATGGCTATCAATTGGAATGTAGGCATGACCTGACTTAGTCAGCGCTACAAAAGTTGCCAACATTTCATATTCTTGGCCTCCGAAAACAACCACGGGAGACTTCTCTGGTAAATCCAGTTGATCAATAGCTGCAGCCAAACTATCCGAATCAGACTTCAAATCTCCATAAGTGTGCTCTTGCCCTAAGACATTGTATACTGGAAAGGTAGGTTGAGTTTGGGCGAAATATTCAATCGCTTCAATCATATCTTTTATCGGCTTATTAGACACGATGATTTTTCTCCTTTAAACTAAAATTCATTGTAAATAAAGCTTCCCTGACTTTGTCCTAGGTAACTAAAAAAGTAAAGCAAACCAAGTAGAACAATAAAATACAGGACCGTTTGTCCTAAAAAAACATAGATTGGTTTCTTTTTATCCATAATTAACTTCTTTTTGTAAATTTTCAATAATTTTATGCAAATATACAATTACTATTTTTTCTTGTTCCCATTTTACCACTTTAGTCTCTTCATTTTCAACTGTTTACCATTTTTAGAAAGCACATTTTAGCTTATTTTAAGACAAGTTAAGATATTAATGTTTTGCCTTCAAAAAACAACAAAGTTTGAGATTGGATTCTCAAACTTTGTTACAAATAGCTCTTTTATCTTAGAAAAGTGAGAATACAAGCACGGCCAAGGCTGCACCGATAACAGGTCCCACAACTGGAATCCAAGCATAAGACCAGTCTCCGTCTCCCTTGTTTGAAATTGGAAGGATACTGTGCATGATACGAGGTCCAAGATCACGTGCAGGGTTCAAGGCATAACCTGTTGTCCCACCTAGTGATAGACCGATACCGACAATCAAAGTCCCCACTGCAAAGGTTCCGATTCCTGCTTGAAGGTCATAAAGTCCCAAAGCAAAGATTGTCAATACCAATACAAAGGTGCCAAGGATTTCGCTAATCAAGTTTGATACAGTATCTTTGATGGCTGGTCCAGTACTGAAGGTTGCCAGGATATTGCCTGCATTTTCTTCTGCATCATAATGTGGTTTAAATTGCAACCAAACCAAAATCTGACCGAGCATAGCCCCTGCGAACTGGGCTAGGATATAAGGGAATACTGATGCCCAGGGCAAACCACCTTTTAAAGCCACACCAATGGTCACAGCTGGATTTAAATGAGCTGGACTGAGGGTGCCAGACACAAAGGCCGCGACAGCAACGGCAATTCCCCAACCCATGGTAATGACAATCCATCCTGAATTGTTACTCTTAGTTTTGGGAAGAACCACACCTGCAACAACACCATTTCCTAGGAGAATCAGGATTAAAGTCCCCAAAAATTCTCCAAATAATTCTTTCATCATATCTTTGTCTCCATTTAAAAGAAGGAGAGAGAAAGCAAGGAACGCTTGTCTCCCTCTCTTCTAGTTTTTCTTAATTTTTTAATGCTGCCAAGTCATTTTGAGCAAGAGCTGCTTCGACATCAGCACGGTAAGTTGTTTTCTCTTCTTCTGTCCAGTCATAGAATCGTCCCATTTCATCCAAAACTGGCTCTAAGATGCTGTCCAAGCTATCACGCATGAAAAGCATGTAGTTGGTACGACGAAGGAGGAAGTCAACTGGGCTAAGAGCCAACTCGTTGCGCATTGCATAGTGAAGGGATAAGGTATCTGCCAAGCTGAGTCCTGGTGCTTGTTCTAAACTATGAGCAAGAGCAAAGACCTTCGGTGCATTTGAACCATAGAGATTTGCTAGGTAATGAGCTTCCTTGCTATCCAAACCACGTGACACTCCAAGTTGCGCAAAGGCTTCGATTTCTGAGTCCACATTTGCTGGATTCAATTCTCCACCTGAAACAGGGTAAGTCTTAGAGTTGATGAGTTTAAAGCTACGATCAAATTCTGCTTTGAGGATATCAACCACGCGCTCCATAGCTCCTTCTGCCATCTTACGGTAGTCTGTAATTTTACCACCAGCAAGGGTCAAAAGGCCATTGTCATCACGATCTAAGCTCGAACCACGAGAAACTGCAGATGGATCCAAATGTTTCTCAGAAGTACTACTTTCAAGCTTGCTGACAGCAGATTCAACATCTTCACGCGTTTTTTCTTTCGATAGATAAGCTTCAACAGTCGCAATCAAGTTATTAAAGCTTTCATCACTGATAGTTCCGTTATTTCCGCCATTGTAGTCAGAAGCGCTATTGCCTGCAATCAATGGACGAAGACCTGCCCAGCTGCTTTCGATATCGTCAATAGTGATGTTTGCTTCTGGGAAGCGGTTGTTGACAATGCCAAGCAGATAATCTACATCTTCCTGAGTCACTTTTGGATGTTCCAAATCACCTGTGTAGTCTGTATCCGTTGTACCAAAGTAAGTCTTGTTTTCACGTGGGAGAACAAAGACCATACGGCCATCATCCAAACCTGTATCAAAGTAAACTGGCTGTGAAACCTTGATCTTACTTGAATCCACTACTAGGTGAACTCCCTTAGTTGGACGCATTTGTGAGAATTGGGTTCCCTTATTAGACAAATTACGTACCTTGTCGCTCCAAGGACCTGTTGTGTTGATCACCAGACGAGCCTTGATTTCAAAGACTTGGTCTGTCAACAAATCACGGGCTACGACACCAGTAATCTTGCCACTTTCGTCAAAGAGGAAGCCTTCTGCCTTAACGTGGTTGGCAATGAGGGCACCATCTTGGTTAGCACGTTTGATGTTTTCAATCACGAGACGGGCATCGTTGTTACGGAAGTCAAGGTAAACCCCACCTCCTACCAAACCTTCTTTCTTCAAGTTTGGTTGACGTTCCAAGACTTCTTCCTTACTCAAGACCTTGTTGGCAGCTGGCGTGTTATTAACCCCTGCTAAAAGGTCATACAAATCCATGGCTACTTTGAGACGGAAGAGGCTAAAGGTCGCTCCATCCTCATCGTAAACTGGCAAGAGCATTGGGTCTGGTTTTGGAATGTGTGGAGCAATTTGTTGAACCACTGCACGTTCAGAAACCGTATCTGACACCACTTCTACGTCGAATTGTTTGAGGTAGCGAAGACCTCCGTGAACCAATTTTGTCGAACGGCTTGATGTTCCTTCTGCGAAATCCTGCATTTCAATCAAACCAGTTTCAAGACCACTAGCTGCCGCCTGTAAAGCTACACCAGCCCCTGTGATCCCCCCACCGATAATCAAGAGATCCAAGGTACGTTCCTGCATTTTTTTAATTGATAATTCACGTGTTTTCTTTGAAAATTCCATATCTACACACTTTCTAATTAAGTCGCTTTATTCTTCCAGTATTAGTCGTCGATTTCCGCAAATACTTGAGTTGCTTTCACAGCTTTCTTCCAGCCTTTGTAGAGTTGTTCCTTGCGAGATTCGTTCATGGATGGCTCAAAAAGTTCTCCTGTCTCATTCAAGAGTTTCAACTCATCCAAATCCTTCCAGTAGCCTACTGACAAACCTGCTAGGAAGGCTGCTCCTAGAGCAGTTGTTTCCAAGTTTTTGGCGCGTGCGATGTCGATTCCTAAGATGTCCGCTTGGAACTGCATGAGAAAGTTATTCATAGCTGCACCGCCATCCACCTTCAAGACTTGGATAGCTGTCTGAGCATCCACTTGCATGGTATCGATGATATCACGCACTTGATAAGCGATAGATTGCAAGGTTGCCTTGATAAAATCTTCTTTGCTTGTTCCACGAGTTAAGCCAAAGACAGAACCACGAGCATTTTGGTTCCAGTATGGAGCACCTAAACCTGTAAAGGCTGGAACGACATAAACTTCGTCATTATTGTGAGAGTCACGAGCATATTTTTCAGACTCTGGTGAGTTTTCAACCATGCGAAGTCCGTCACGAAGCCATTGAATGGCACTTCCTGCGATGAAGATAGAACCTTCCAAGGCATAGTAAACCTTGCCGTTAATACCATAACCAATGGTTGTCAAGAGGTTGTTTTCAGACAACTGCATTTCTTCACCAGTATTCATGATGATGAAAGAACCTGTTCCGTAAGTATTTTTGACCATACCAGGCTCAAAAGCCAACTGTCCAAAGAGGGCTGCCTGTTGGTCCCCAGCCATACCTGAGATTGGCACTTCACCGCCGTAGAAATGGAAAGGAGCTGTCTTACCGTAGATTTCAGAGTTAGAACGAACTTCTGGAAGCATAGCCTTCGGAATGTTGAGGATTTCCAAAATCTCATCATCCCATTTGAGTTCTTTAATGTTATAGAGCATGGTACGAGCCGCATTTGAGTAGTCGGTCACGTGAGCCGCACCATCAGTCAATTTCCAAACCAACCAAGTATCGATAGTACCAAAGAGCAACTCACCCTTTTCTGCTCGCTCTTGAGCGCCTTCTACATGGTCCAAGATCCAACGAACCTTGGTCGCAGAGAAGTAAGCATCGATGATCAGACCAGTCTTCTCATGGAATTTCTCTACATAACCTTGTTTTTTTAGTTGTTCAGCCAAAGGCGCTGTCTGGCGAGACTGCCAAACGATGGCATTATAGATAGGAAGACCTGTCTTTTTATCCCAAACAACTGTCGTTTCACGCTGGTTGGTAATCCCGATAGCTTGGATTTGATTTGGCTTGATACCACTTTCGATAAAAGCCCCAGCGATTACTGACTGGACTGAGTTCCAAATTTCATTGGCATTGTGCTCAACCCAACCTGCTTGTGGAAAGATTTGTGTGAATTCTTTTTGACTTGAGCTGACCTTTTCCCCTTTTTTGTTAAAAATAATGGCACGAGAACTGGTAGTTCCTTGGTCAATGGCCATAATGTATTTTTCTTGTGACATGTGCTGTCCTCCTGATAAAGATCTTGAGGTTATTTCCTCTTTACAGTAACTAGTATACAAAATAAAACGCTTTCTTGTTTATCAAGTTTTTTAAAATTTTAAAAAAAATTGATAAGATTGTGAGAATTTCACAAAAAAAGACCTGGATTCCCAAGCCTTTTAAGCAAATAATATCTGACGAATCGCTGCCAAATCTTCCATATCTAAGTCGTTTTTTAAATAATATACTGGAGTCTGGTCTTTTTTATGAATAGGATTATTGGTAACCAGCAAATCGTAGTGCCGACTAGGGTCATAGGCTTCAATAGTAATAAAACGATTGTATTCCAAATAGCGTTTCAAGATAGCAGTCATTCTTGAAAAGACAAGAAAACCCGCTGTTACATCTAGACCAATCCGCATATGATGACCGTCATTTTCTGCCATGTATTCCATCAATTGAAGCAATTCCCAAAGTATTTTTTTATCCAAGTCCGTCCCCTGCTGAAAGGCAGGTAAAGCATGAAAAATCTCCTCTGCTATCTCTTTAAAATCATGTTCCATCAGCAAATAAGGATGACGATTCTCTAACTGGTACTTATAGCGGTCTTGTAAAATATAGCCCTTGAATAGATAGACTTGCCCACAAAATTGACTCAGTTCATA
The DNA here is from genome assembly GCF_030440025.1 of Streptococcus sp. SO2. The sequence goes on along the minus strand of NZ_JAQFJH010000013.1, from coordinate 24,282 downwards.
GGTGACATGGTCTTCCGTATAACCGCCTAGCAAGCCCTCTTTCTTCATTTTTTGAATCAGTTGCGTCAACAAATCTGCCAGCCGCCCTCCAAACCCAAGGATATACTCCATGGTATGTAGGGGCAAAATGCGATGAGAAAGAATAAAAGAGAAGAAAATCATCATCTCACCATCCTCAGTTCCCAAAGGAATATGTTGCCCAGCAAAAAAGGACGGTGTCTTTCTCAACAAGCGAAGGTAGAAAATATTGTCAAAATAGCCTCGCATTTTATCTTCTATGACTTGAAATTGACAGGCATTGACACGTAAACGTTGTTGGCTGATATGATTCCACAAAATCAAGTCTAACTTCTGCCCCGAAGACAATTGAGCACCACAGATTTCTTCTAAACTAGCAATCTCCCGCCTTCTCTCAGGCTTTTGCATTTCATTTCCCCAGTCCTTACTCGACCAAACCTTACGTAAAAGACAGAAATAAAAGTAACGAATCTGGTGCTCTGGACCTCGCAAACGTCCGTTTTGGATAGATAAATCAAATTCGGATAAAATCTGATTTAAACCAGATAAGTGGCGCCCAAGCGTGGCCTCACTGACCATCAATTCTTGAACCAGCTGATGGGCTTGAAACTGATGGTGATAGAGCAGATATAGTAAAATCTGGTATTTCACCGCATTGTCTAAAAATAGGCGACGAATATCACGCCCCTTAGTAGTCGCACCGACTGACAAGTTGACCTGCTCTTCCTGTAAATGAATCTGTACATCTAGACCAACTGTTTGCGCTCTTTCATTTGTGAATAAGATGTACTTGGTCACAGTCGCTTTAGAGAAGCCCGTCTCCTCCATCAGTGCTTTTAAGGTCGTTTGTGACTCCTGCAATAAAAAAGAAAGGACTAAAAATTGACCAGCTTCAGCTTTTTCCATCAAGTCTCCTAAATACATTTGTTACCCCTTTCATTTTCTTCTTCAAGCATAGCATAAATTAAAAAAATGCTAAAATAATCTGTTTATCTTTTCGGTTTTTCCCTAGTTTCAAACTCAAATAATCCTCAGAATCAGCAAACACCCCACTCCCCCTTTGGGCATTTTTATGCTAAAATAGTAGCTATGGATAAAATTATTAAAACTATATCAGAAAGCGGAGCCTTTCGTGCTTTTGTCCTTGATAGCACAGAAACCGTCCGCACTGCTCAAGAAAAACATCAAACCCAAGCTAGTTCAACTGTAGCGCTTGGTCGTACACTTATCGCTAGCCAAATTCTTGCTGCCAATGAGAAAGGAAACACCAAGCTGACCGTCAAGGTTCTTGGGACTAGCTCCCTCGGTGCCATTATCACAGTTGCAGATACCAAGGGTAACGTCAAAGGCTACATTCAAAACCCTGGAGTTGACATTAAAAAGACTGCAACTGGTGAAGTCCTAGTCGGGCCTTTTGTCGGAAACGGTCAATTCCTCGTTATCACAGACTATGGTACTGGAAATCCTTATAACTCTATGACTCCCCTCATCTCGGGAGAAATCGGTGAAGATCTAGCTTTCTACCTAACAGAAAGTCAACAGACCCCTTCTGCAGTCGGCCTCAATGTCCTTTTGGATGAAGACGACAAGGTCAAGGTTGCAGGTGGCTTCCTAGTCCAAGTGTTGCCAGGAGCCAAGGAAGAAGAGATTGTTCGCTTTGAAAAACGTATCCAAGAAATGCCAGCTATTTCGACTCTTCTAGAAAGCGATGACCATATCGAAGCCCTTCTCAAGGCTATCTACGGAGACGAACCATACAAACGTCTGTCTGAAGAAGAAATTCGTTTCCAATGTGACTGTAGCAAAGAACGTTTTATGAAGGCTCTTTCTAGTCTTCCAAGCTCAGACTTGCAGGAAATGAAGGACGAAGACCACGGTGCAGAAATTACTTGTCAATTCTGCCAAACTACTTATAATTTCGATGAAAATGACCTGGAGGAACTCATTCGTGACAAATCTTAATACACCTTTTATGATTGGTAATGTTGAGATTCCCAATCGGACCGTTTTAGCACCCATGGCGGGAGTAACCAATTCTGCCTTCCGTACCATTGCAAAAGAGCTTGGAGCTGGACTCGTTGTCATGGAAATGGTCTCTGACAAGGGAATCCAATACAACAACGAAAAAACTCTTCACATGCTTCATATCGATGAAGGCGAAAACCCAGTCTCTATCCAACTTTTTGGTAGCGATGAAGATAGCCTTGCACGCGCAGCAGAATTCATTCAAGAAAACACCAAGACCGATATCGTGGATATCAACATGGGCTGTCCAGTTAACAAAATCGTGAAAAACGAAGCTGGGGCTATGTGGCTCAAGGACCCAGATAAGATTTACTCTATCATTAACAAAGTTCAATCTGTCCTTGATATCCCCCTTACTGTCAAAATGCGTACGGGCTGGTCTGACCCATCCCTAGCAGTTGAGAATGCCCTTGCTGCCGAAGCTGCAGGTGTCTCTGCCCTCGCTATGCATGGACGTACACGTGAACAGATGTACACTGGGCACGCTGACCTTGAGACTCTTCATAAGGTTGCACAAGCTCTGACCAAGATTCCATTTATCGCTAACGGAGACATCCGTACGGTTCAAGAAGCTAAACAACGCATCGAGGAAGTCGGTGCCGACGCCGTTATGATTGGACGCGCAGCTATGGGAAATCCTTATCTCTTCAATCAAATCAATCATTACTTTGAAACTGGAGAAATCCTGCCTGATTTAACCTTTGAAGACAAGATGAAAATTGCCTATGAGCACTTAAAACGCTTGATTGATCTCAAGGGAGAAAAGATTGCGGTCCGTGAATTCCGTGGCCTCGCTCCTCACTATCTCCGTGGAACATCTGGCGCCGCTAAACTCCGTGGAGCTATCTCACAGGCAAGCACACTTGCAGAAATTGAAGCTCTCTTACAGTTAGAAAAAGCATAAACGTATAAAAATTGGCAAATCTCAAATTGAGATCTGCCGTTTTTTATATATTTTCATCTTGCAAATCTAACTGCTTCACTCTAGCAATATAGTATGCCATAATCAACAACAAATTAAAGCTGACAATCCAAATAGACCATTCATGGAAAAAATGCATAGATACAGCCAAGCTAATGGCCCCCACTACGAAACTACCTACAACAATACCATAGTTCAAGGCTTGTCGACGATATTCTTGAACATCTCCTTCTCCTCTAACGATGCGATACAAAGCAATCAACATTTTTCGGTAATTTCCAGACGTCATAAAAATGACATAAGGATGATCTTCAATCAAACTACCCGTAAATGTTAGCAGCATCATTCCAGTTCCAAAAGCAATAAAAGGAACTTCTAATAGAGGAAAGCGGGAAAAGAAGGGCAGAACAAGGGTCCCGATAAATAAGGGAAGCAGCATCTTAACCCGCCAATAGGCTGTTTTGCGATATTCTTTCATGTGTAAGGCAAAAAGAAAGCCTAGGGAAAAGAATATAATCGAGCAGAATCGCAACATGGTATTGATGACATGTGAGTCGTGCCAATCTGATATCAGTAGGAGAATGTTCCCTGTCTGTGTCGCCACCAAACTATGGTACTGGATGTGACAGAATACATCCAAAGAACCACCGATAAAGCCAAGAAACACTCCCATGAGCCGTGTGTTTTGAGGTAAAATTAATTTATCTGGCATTGATTCATCACTCGTTTCCCTTTGATTTTTTCATTATACCACTTTCTCTGAAAGAAACTAAGTGAAAAACGGTCAGTTCAGGTAGATATGATTAGATATACTCCTAAGTTAGTCTCATCTCTGAAGTTCATTTATGACGTCTTATCAACTTCAAATGCTGTAGGCACTCATCAACTGGACTATTTTTAAACAAATTATTTCTGTACTGAAGTCTATGGTTTAATCAAAGTAACACTTGAAACAGTACCATCTGCACCTGTTGTAATTTGGATGACTTTTCCACCACCTACTTCAGCATTGTATTTTCCATCATCAAGGGTATAAGAATAGCTTTGGATAGAGTAGTTTTCTTTCTTGCCATCAGCAGATTCTACTGTAAATTGACCGCCTGATGAGACAGTGATCGTTTCACCATTCGCACCCTTCCAATTCCCAGCCGCAGCCGAAAAATCTTTGTCTACCATAGTCAAGACACCTTTATAACGTTTGTTGTGCTCTGCTTGCTTGTCTTGGAGTTTGCGATCAGTTGCTGGATCATAAGCTGACTGATTCGATTTTGCTTGTGTTCCTTGTTGATTGGATGGGGCTTGAGAAGGGGTTTGCTTAGCAGAAGGTTCTTGATTTTGTTTTGTTTCTGGTGCTGGTGTTGCTTGCGATTGGTTAGCAGTAGTCGTTGACTGATCAGAAGATGATGATTTAGCTTTTTCTGTTGAAGCTGAACTTGAGGACTTCTGAGTCTTGTTCTCTTTACTTGAAGAACTTGCCTTAGAACTAGAAGATGCTTGTGTTGTCTTGCTAGAACTATCACTTGTGGTATTTTCTTTCTTATTACCACAAGCCCCCAATAGTAATGTTGAAGCGAGTACAGTTGCAGCCATTAATTTGATAGAAGTTTTATTTTTCATTTTATGCTCCTTTTGTAACATTTTTGAAATGTTAAGAAATATTTTTGTAACATTATTGTAATATTTGTTTTAAAATTTGTCAACTATTTATCTAAAATTTTTTAGAATTATTTTTTAGTACATTTATTTCCTTATCCCTCCTATATCTTTTATTCGTAAAGAATTAAAAAAAAACAGGAAAATTTTTCCTATGAGAATACTATATTTTATACGTGTAATCGCTTGCATTTTTTTCTTAAAGAACTATAATAAAATTGAAATAGGATATTGGAGGTGTAGGCTTATGTTAAGCAAATATTACAAGTATCTTCCTTGGGTGATTTTAGATGCTTTCGTTTCTTATGGGGCAGCTACTCATTACGCTCAAACAACATTTGATTTGTTCTACCTAACTGCCATTTTCATGATTGTCTATGTAGCTTTATTGTATTTACACGAAACCTATTTAAAATATAAATACAAAGATTTATTCATTCGAATCATGAGCAATTCAAAGAAAGATAAACATCCTTAAACAAAAAGAGGTCGGGAAAAAATCCCGACCTCGCTTTTTTATGACTAATAAGTCTTTGACACGATGGCTGAATTGACTTTTGACACAAACTGTATTTTCTCTATTCTCAAGCTCAACCAGCCATCGGATTTGTTGAAACTTCTCAAATCTGAGACTAGGAAACCGAGACTTGATCTATCGATTTCTGTCCCCAAGCCTTTTATTTCAATCGATAGGTTTTTCTTGGTTTCTTTTTAGGCACTCGTTTGAGTCCAACTTCTTCTACATACTCACCGTATTTTACAAGAAAGTTATTGCTGACGATTGGTCGTCCTGGATTGATGAGATTGACTAATTCGGTTCCTTCATAGACAGTGAATTCCTCCTCTAGCAGATAGAGGAAGGTCGGATTCCAGTCAAGACGCCCTTGGATTCGTTTAATAGACTCTTGGATAATGGCATAATGGTCAAAGGCGAAGGCTTGCTCCCCCAGCTCTAGTCCCTCTAGGAAGCACTTACCCGTCTGAAAATCAACATCGACAAAAACCACATCCTTGGCATCATCTCCAGCTTGAACGAGTTCGAGTGCTCGACTAGGTAGATACACCAAGTGGGCGATAGTAACCGTCCAGCCCCGCGGATCACGACCTGGAGTAGATACTGTCATCAACTGTTCGATTTTTTCCAAAGGAAGGTCGAGGTTAACCTCCTCTCTCACTTCACGCTGACAAGCATGCCTTGCATCTTCGCTCTTATCCATAAAACCACCGACCAAAGCCAAACAGTTTTGATAAGGATGGGCCTTGCGACGAATTAGCAAGAGTTTGATTTTCCCTTCCACAAAGCAATAAGCTACCATATCCACCGTCACGCTCGGTTTTTCATACTGAGGAAGATCCTGTTTGCAGTACCAGTCTAAAAATTCCTTCTCAGTCGCATGAATCTCAAAATATTCTCTCTCTGTCATTCCAGCCGGGATTATCGTTTCAGTCATCTTATCCCTCCTTGACAGCTTTTGTCCATTGATACCAACCGACTAAACTATTGATGGTATAAACCCAGTACATACCTTGGATATGGATATTTTCACCCCACCAGAGGTAAATACTAAAGAGATTGGTAGCAATCCAGAAAATCCATTGCTCACGGTAAAGACGTGTCATCAAGAGCTGACCAACACCATTGGTTGCATCGGTAACACTGTCACGGAAAGGACGAGCGCTATGGATACTTTGGTAGGCAAAGCCCATGCCAATCCAGATGATGACTGTCAAAGCCAAATATTTGATCCAATCAATCAGGCCAAGTTTCTTAGCTTCAAAGTGGGATTCTTCTGGTTTTCCTTGCTCATTGATCCGATTAGACAACCAAGTATAGAGACCAATAGGCTGCATGACAAAGAAATAAACTGTTGTCAAAACTTCACCGTAGAAAGTAGCATTCATAGCTAGGACCAAATAGATTGCAGAGTTAATAGTACCAAAAAGGTAGTTACTAGCTCGACCTTCAGCAACTAAGATAACGCAGACAATCCCTGTCCAAGAAGCCAAGAGACCAACCCAGTCATGACTTTCCGTGTTTTGTGTAAACTCCAGAATAAGAGGGACACTTGATAAAGCAATCAAATAGAGCCACTGGAAAAGACTGCGTCCCACAAAGAGGTCTTTCCAAAGCAAACGCATAACTCCTGCAAAACCAATTTTACGAGCTTCTGCGTGAACATTTTTAAAGTTTTCAATAAATCGTGTGATTTTTTCAGTTATTTTTTTCATTTTCTTCTCCTAATCTGCTTGGTAAATGGCATCAATAGCCACTTTTGCTGCTTCATAATTTCCTAGATAGTCATCAGCTAGATAAACATGAGGGATATTGGCTAGATATTGCTCCCTCATCATATCCAAATGCTGAGAAAAACTGTGACGGATATGGTCTTCTGCCATAGTCATGTCGCGAAAACCATCATTGACATAAGAGCCAATAGGTTGCACAAAGAGGATTAAATCCCACTTTTCCTTGGCTAATATGGAAACAAAGAGATTGTCAAAGGTCTCTCCGGACAAGTCCTCCTGCTCTTCGCTTTCCATGTAGTAATCGTAGTAGCCCTTGGTTACCAATGAGTTGGTGTCTGCAATGACCAGGCCTCGATTGGCATTGCTATCGATTAACTTGGAAGTTTGGTCATATTGGCCCAAAAGAAGGTAATAATAATCTTTTGGGGTAAGCTCATCATCTCTGACATTATTTTTTATCTGATACTCACGAGCATACTCCAGACTGACTGGCGCATCATAAAAACGAGCTAAATCCTTGGCTAGAGTTGTTTTACCATTACTAGCACTTCCCATAATCAATACTTTCTTTGTAAACTGACGGCGGAAAGGTTGAGCGATATATTTCCAATATTTGCTTGGATTTTCTCGAATCATGGTAGCCGAAATTCCAAATTTTCTTTCCTGTAGAACAGTCTCGAAACCACGTTCTGACAATTCTTGTTGGTATTCGGACTCTCCTACAAAAAAGATTAGTTCCTCACCAGTCTGGTCATAGGAAATGGCCTGCAACATCTGATCCAACCACTCCTGCCAGCCCATTGGATAGCGTGGAATATTGGTTTCGTCAAGTTCACAAACAGAGGTCAACTCATCATCTCGAAATGCTTCACGAATATAGCGAAACCTCTTTTGTAGTGTAAGTCCAACCTGTTCACCACGATCTCCCTTATAACCTGAAACTACCACCCATACAGCATCGCATTGTCGTTTTGCTCTTTGGATTAAATCAATATGCCCCTGATGCAAGGGAGCAAAGGTTCCAAAAACCACTGCTATCTGTTTTTTCATGTCTTTTCAACTTTTTTATAACTTTTTATATTTTATATCATACTCTATCTTGTTCTGTTTGTCAAGACTTTTTTATTATTTTTTATAAAAACATTTCTTAATTATAAGATTTTTACTTGATATACAAAACTGGATTAGTAGAAATTCGTTTTTGAACTCTTTAAACTAAATGTACAATTCAAATGTTTATTTGAGTCACAACTTTCCAAAAAAGAGGCTGAAACAATCTGTTCCAACCTCACAATTTTAAACAATCTCAAATTTTAATTGACCAGCTTTGACACCAATCTTAAGGGTCTTGCCTGCTTCCAATTCTCCTTTGAGTAAGAGTTCAGCTAGTTTATCTTCCACTTCCGTTTGTAGAGTTCTACGAAGCGGTCGAGCTCCCATCTCTGGATCATAGCCTTGCTGAGCTAGAAGTTTAAGGGCAGATGCTTGGAGTTTCAAGTCAATGCCTTTCTCTGCCAGGCTTGCAATCAATGGTTTGACCATAATCTTAACTACTTCTTGCATATCTTGACTTGACAAGCTATGGAAGACCACCTTCTCATCAATACGGTTGATAAACTCTGGACGATAAGCCTTTTTCAACTCCTCAAACATCCGTTTTTCCATATTTTCTTGGTCAAAACGAATGTCCTTAGCTCCAAAGCCAACTGTCTTGTCATCACGAAGCGCTGTCGCACCAAGGTTTGAAGTCATGATGATGATGGTATTAGAGAAGTCAACCTTGCGACCCTTACTGTCTGTCAAGACACCATCATCCAAGACTTGCAAGAGCACATTAAAGATATCTGGGTGTGCCTTCTCTACCTCGTCAAAGAGCAAGACTGAGTATGGTTTGTTACGAACCTTCTCGGTCAACTCTCCACCTTCTTCGTAGCCTACATAACCTGGAGGAGCTCCATTGAGACGACTGGCTGCAAATTTCTCCATATACTCACTCATATCAAAGCGGATAAGAGCAGACTCATCATCAAAGAGAACTTCCGCCAAGGCCTTGGCCAACTCGGTCTTACCAACACCTGTAGGTCCAAGGAACATAAAGGATCCAATTGGACGTTTATGACTATGAATACCAGATTGATTACGGCGAATGGCACGACTGATACTAGATACAGCTTGTTCCTGTCCGATAACACGTTTATGCAGTTCAGCTTCAAGATTGAGATACTTCTTGGCATCTGTTTGAGTCAATTTTTGAACTGGAATACCTGACAAGCGACTCAAGGTGGTCAAAATATCTGATTCTGTCACCAAGTCTTTATAAACAGGTACTTCCTGTTCTTTTGCAATGAGTTGAGCAGCTTGCTTCCATTTACCATCCATCAAAGCCTTATCAGCTGGTGTTAAATCTGACTCATCTTTTTTAGCGTGCTTTGATTTATTTTGGACAGTTGCTGCCGCTTCATCCAAGAGATCAATTGCTGAGTCTGGCAAATGACGACTCGTCAAATAACGATGTGCCATTTTGACAGCTATTTCGACTGCATCGTCTGTAATTTGGACATGGTGGTGTTTCTCATAAGTTGCTTTCAAGCCCTGCAAAATAGCCATACTATCTGCTAAACTTGGCTCCTCAATCATCACTTTAGCAAAACGACGAGAAAGGGCTGCGTCTTTTTCGATGTGCTTTTGGTACTCTTCCTGAGTAGTCGCACCGACAGTTCTCAGAGTTCCACGCGCCAAGGCAGGTTTCAGGATATTGGCTGCATCCAAGGTCGAATCAATCCCACTTCCTGAACCCATAATGGTATGAAGCTCATCGATAAAGAGGATGACCTTTCCATCTTCCTCGATATCTTTGATGATATTGTTCATACGTTCTTCAAAGTCACCACGGAAACGAGTTCCCGCAACCACATTCATCAAATCGAGTTCTAAAACTCGCATCTTAGCCATTTCATCAGGTACATCCCCGTTGGCAATACGTTGCGCAAGACCAAGTGCCAGAGCTGTTTTACCAACCCCCGCATCTCCAACTAGGACTGGATTATTTTTTGTCTTACGGCTCAAGATTTGAATCATACGAGAGATTTCTTGGTCGCGCCCGATGACTGGTTCCAATTTACCTGAACGAGCTTGCTCCGTAAGGTCATGCGTATAATCTTCCAAACCTCCACTTGGTGTCTGAGGCATGCCCATCATATTAGCCATGGAATTTTGCTTATCCGCTACCGTACGATGGCGTTGGCGAAGGGCCTTCAAATCTTCTCTAGTCCAACCAGCACGCGCTTCAAGACTTCGACGAAGTCCAGCAATCTTGACCTGATCCTTCTGATCTTCGTAAGAAAATCCCGCTTTTTCTAAAATGCGAGTAGCTAAGGCATTGCCATCATGTAAGATAGCATAAAGAAGGTGCTCTGTTCCCAATACCTTGGCATGTACGACAGAAGCAACGTGCTCTGCTTCCAACAACAATACCTTCAACCGGTGTGAAAAAGGCAACTCCTGATAATGTTCCTTATCGCTATACTTTGTTTCAGTCAGCTCTACAGCAACTTCCTCCAGACGATCAATCTCATATGGAAATTCGTTTAAAGTCGCCCCAGCTACACTGTAACCATGATTGGCCATAGCAATCAATAGGTGCCATGACTCTAGGTATTCTGCCCCAAAATGACTGGCGACCAGAAAGGCACTTTCTATACATTCTCTCAATGCTTTTGAATATTTCATTTAGTTCTATTTTCCTTTTCTATCTACCTCTTGTAATAACTGACGGAGCATATTGGCACGGATAAGATTGGCATCATCACCTAAAACTCGGTCTGTCGCCATTGCTAATAATAGATTCATCTCCTGACGAGTCACTAAATCCTGCTCAAACAAGAGTCTTAAAACATCTTCAAAGATAGCTAGGCTAACTTCTTCACCTACCGAATACAGTAAATCGCGGAGCATTTCATGGTGGTTTGAGAATTCAATCCGACCAATGCGAATATAACCGCCACCTCCCCGCTTACTTTCAACTAAATAGCCTCTGCTTTCAGTAAATCGAGTCTTAATCACATAGTTGATCTGGCTAGGCACGACTTGAAAGGTATCCGCTAATTGGCTTCGTTGCAACTCAACCATACCCGACTGCTCCAAAATCGCCTTGATATAGGCCTCTATATGGTCTGATGTATTTTTAAGTCTCATAACAAACCCACCTCTCTTTAAACCTTGACTATCTTTGACTATTATACCGAATTTTTCGATTTTTTAAAAGAAAAAGGGGCTGGTAATGAAGAATCCTCACCAACTCCCTATTTTTCTACTTATCTAAGCCTAATTCTGCCAAGATTTGACGTTTGTAGGCAATCTTTTGGACTTCCTTGTCCTCGTCTTCAGACCAATCTAGTTTAATTTCAGCAACAATCTGCCCAGGGCGATTTTTCAAGATATAGATACGGTCGCTAAGGTTAAGGGCCTCCTCAATACTATGCGTAATGATGAGTGTCGTCAGGCCTAGCTGTTTATGAATATCAAGATACCAGGCATGAAGTTCCATTTTGGTCATCTCATCCAAGGCACTAAAGGCCTCATCTAAAAGAAAGAGCTTGTGCCCAAAAAGGTAAGTGCGGAGTAAGGCCACACGCTGGCGCATCCCACCACTAAGCTCATGAGGATACTTATCCCGTACAGCCGTCAACTGAAAGGTAGCAAGGATTTCGTCTGCACGGGCAATGGCTTCCTCCTTATCGACCTTTTGAATCAAGAGGGGCAGGATGATATTGCCAAGAACGGTCTTGTGTTCCAAAAGTAGATCCTTTTGTAGCATATAGCTCACGCGCCCCTTGGGATTTTCCTCACCGTCAAGAATGATTCGCCCCGACTGGACTTCTAAAATCCCTGCAATCAGGTTAAAGAGAGTGGTCTTTCCTGCACCACTGGGCCCTAGGATAGAAACCACTTCACCTGAAGTCACTTGTAGGTTAATATCTTCTAAAATCTTCTCATCATCGTAGGCATAGCTTACATGTTCTAGTCTAATTTCTGTCATTATTTTACAAATTCGTTAGTGAAACCTTTGTCAGTCAAGTCTTCCTTGAGGATTCCATTTTCCTTATCCCATTTGTAGAAGGCATTCCAACGGTCAGCATCAAACTGTCCCCATTTTTCCTTATCACTTGCGTATTCTTTTGACAAGTATTTCTGAGATTCGATGACAAAGTCACGTTTATCTTTGAGTTCAGGTGCATTTTTGATGAGGATATCTGCAGCTTCTTCTGGGTGCTCCATAGCGTATTGGTAGCCTTTTTTTATGGCTTGAATGACTTTACGAGCTTCTTCCTTATTATCTTTCAAATAATCATTGTTTGCGATGATAACTGGTGAGTAGTAGTCAAACTCTTTGACGTAGTCTTTCAAATACATAAAGTTGGCATCCACACCTTGCGATTTGGCAAGGATTCCATCCCAACCATAATAAATCCAAGCAGAGTCAAAAACGCCATTGGCAATCGGTGTGATCGAGTTCGAGTCGTTGTTTGGTACTTTTTCAACCTTCTCGAAGTCTCCACCTTGAGATTCTACCAAGGTTTTCAGCATAGCAAGCTCAGTTGGGTCATTCCAAGTTCCGTATTTCTTACCAACCAAGTCTTTAGGACTATTGATATTGTCAGACTTACGAGAGATAATCCCTGATGTATTGTGCTCAACGATCGCTGCAACGGCAGTAATTCCTGCCCCTTTTTCCAATTTCTTAGCCATGTAGTCTTGGAAATAAATAGCAAACGGTGCCTTACCATTGATCACCAAGTCAGATGAACTTTCTTCTGGTGGCAATTTCAAATCAACATCCACTCCAGCTTCTTTGAAATAACCTTTTTCTTTGGCTACATAAAGCCCTGTATGGTTGGTATTGGGTGTCCAGTCTAGGATAAAGTCAATTTTTTTGAGTTCTGCTTCTTTGTTATCCTTAGAAGCTGTTCCTTGGCCACAAGCCACAAGCACGACAGCTAGAAAAGCTGTTACAATCGTTAAAAACACTTTCCATGTTTTCTTCATTTTTATTTCCTCTTTTCTTTTTCCAAAACGCTCTATTTTAAGCACGTTTCCATTTAATCACATATTTTTCACTGATATCGACTAGCTTCATCCCCAGAAGACTGATCAGCGATACCAGAATAATAATCGCAAACATGGTATCATACTGAAACAGTTTTTTGGACTGAATCATGTAGACACCTAGTCCTTCAAAGCCTCCCAACCACTCAGATACAACTGTTGTGATGAAAGCATAGGAGACACTGACCCTCAGACCTGCATAAAAGTAGGGCAGGCTGACAGGGATTTTAAAATGCCACAGGATTTGCCAAGGATTCGCTCGCATCAGACTAAACAAGGTCAGCATGTCCTTGTCGCAATGCCTAAATCCATCTAGAATACTGACGATAATAGGGAAGGTTGTCGTCAAGATAATCAAGACAATCTTGGGCAAGATTCCGTAACCTAGCCACAAGACCAGGATAGGGGCTATGGCAATGGTTGGTATGGTCTGGACAACCACCATCATAGGGTAAATCAAATCATTTAGCCAGCCCAGACTATCCATAAGGACAGCCATGATACAGGCTATTAAAACACCCAAGACCAAACCTAGTAAAGCTACTCTCAAGGTTGCCCAGCTATGGTACCAGAGAAATTCTCTATCACGAACAAAAGACTGGAGGATTTCAAGTGGTGTCGGCAAGATAAACTTTGGTAGAAGTTTTAAGAAACCTGCCACCTGCCAAAGAGACAAGACACCCAAAAATCCTAGCAGGCTAATACGCCGTCTCATTATACTTTTCAAGTTTCTCATCGATGCTTAAAATCTCTCCTATATTTATTTTCACATTGGCAAAAACATTGTCTGCTCCTTGACCTGCCACCTCTAGCGCTTCTTTGAGAATACGCATCAAGTCATCAAAATCTCCCTCTAGAACCGTTTCAAAGGGTGTCACTATCATAGTAACTTCTTGAGCTTGCAGATAAGCAATGACTTGATCGATAATAGCTATGCGGTCAATCCCTTGTGACAGGGGTAAGATTTGTAAAGCAATGCTTGCTTTCATTAAAACCTCCTTCTAAGTTACAGTTTTTCTTTGTAAAAAAGAAAAACCTCTTTCATATATGAAAAAGGTGCAAAATTAGGCCAAGTATTCGTTCCCTACGCTGGCATTACCCAGATCAGGTGCGGTCGAAGTTTAACACTTCCTCTCAGACTGTACACAGACTCCCATATATTATATGGACATATGATAACGCAAAATAAACAAGATGTCAAGGAAACTGCTTACAGAAAAAGAGACGGCAAACCTTCTCTTTCTCTAATTATACAGATGAACTAGCTCTTTCGATTAAAGCATAGGGGCAAATAACTGAGCTACTTCTTTGATTAATGTTTGATACCAAGTAGGCTTGATTATTCCAGGAAAAATTTCTTGCGATACTTCAAAAATCTCTTCAAAGTCCTTACGAATATCTGCAATCGATGGTGTTTCGTACAATAAAACTGCATTTTCATAGTGGTGAACCAAGCTGCGATAATCAAGATTTATGGTTCCAACAACCGCAAATCGATCATCAACAATCATTTGCTTACTATGGATAAAACCAGGAGTATACTCGTAGATACGTACACCAGCAGACAAAAGATTAGGATAAGACCCTCGAGTTACTAACTGGATGAGCTTTTTATCTGGGATAAATGGAGTTATAATTCTCACATCTACGCCTCGCATAGCCGCATTTTTGATATCCTCTGTCAAATCATAATCAATAATGAGATAAGGCGTGGTAATGTAGACAAAATCTTCCGCTTGATTAATCAGATTTTGATAGACGATTTTACCCACCTTCATTCTATAGATAGGCTTTGGTCCACTTCCATATGGGATACATAGACCGCTACCTGGTCGTGTCTGATTTTCCAAATGATACTGATCAAAATCACTGATTTCTCCACGGTTGATGTACCAGTTCATGAGAAATAGTCTTGTAAAGGCTTGAGTCGCCGGACCATCTATCCGAATCCCACTATCTTTCCAATGTCCAAAACGTTCAATCTGATTGATATATTCGTCTGCAAGATTAATCCCGCCAGTATAGGAAATTTGCCCATCAATGACTAATATTTTTCGGTGGTCACGGTTATTATAGGCCACTGTCATACGTGGAATCACCTTATTAAACTTATGAGCATCAATCCCTTTAGAGCGTAAATGAACAGTATAATCCCCCGGCAAGGTCACCATGCAACCAATATCGTCGTAGAGCATCTTGACCTCGACTCCCTGAGCTGCCTTTTCTTCCAGAATCTCGAGCATGCTATCCCACATCAAGCCCTCTTCGACAATGTAGTATTCTAGAAAAATAAATTTTTTAGCTCTCTTTAGATCCTCCAGCATCTGTTGCCACATTTCCTCCCCATTTGCAAAGAATTGTGAGTCTGTCTGATCATAAACTTCTGCATTACTGTCCATATGCAATAAGGCATTGATAATTCCGTAAGCAGATTTATCAGTTTCCTGTATATCTTGATGAAGACTATGTTCGCGCTTTTCATGAGATGTGATAGAACGAAGTTCCTGTAATTGTTTAAATTCCTTTTTTGATAACCGACGCTCACCAAACATGATATAAAGCAAGGGACCAAAAACAGGGACAAAAGTAACAATCAACCACGTCACCTTGCTTTCAGGAGACATAGAACGATTGACAATGGCTAAAACAGTCGCCACGCTGACAAGAAATACAAGAGCAACCCAAACAAGTGGAGCAATCTGGCTCATGTAAAGAATGACTGCAAAAACTACAAATAATTCTATCAGAATTATCGCAATACTAAAGCCATACTTGGACATCAATAGTCGAAATTTTCTAGTTCCCATAACTCCCTCTCAATTTCTAAGTCTACTCCCTAATTCAACGTCTGAAAACGCTTGTTACCTTCTAGTATACTTAGTTTCATAAAACTTATCAAGCTTTTTCTGTATAGGCCGATAGTTCTACCTATAAAATCATTTAAAAAGCAGGCAATTTACATGTGCCTGCTCTCGTTTTACAATTTCAACGCCAACATATTGACCGTCATACCAGCTGCAGTTCCCATCAAGAAGATAGTATCTCCTTCCTTCACATAGCCATGATCGAGTGCATAGGCCAAGCCAAAAGGTACCGCAACGGAAACCATATTCCCATACTCACTGACAATATTGAGATACTTGTCTTTACTAACTCCTAGTTTATCCATAACAAGTGGTAATGCTCGACTAGCTTGGTGTGGAATAATATAGTCTACAGCATCTTTAGAAATACCAGATTTCTCTTGGAATTCTTGGAACATTTCTGGAATGACACGAGCAGAAAGCAAGAGGATTTTCTTCCCTTTCATATCAAACATGAAATTGGTCTTCGTTTCTTCCGAGTACTCTTTTGGTTGGTAAGAAGTCAGACCTCCACGGATTTCAGTATCGTGGACTCCCTCCGACCAAGTGCGTTGAAGGCTTGCTATCACTCCCTTATCCTTGTCACTTGCTTGGAAAATAAATGCTGCCGCCCCATCACCAAAGAGTTCATAACTTTCTTTTTGCTTTGGATTGAGCCCCAAGCTACCGACTTCACTGGAAACAATTAAGACACGACGATATTCTCCTGCTTCAATCAAATGTGACATCGTTGATAGAGCTGAAATAAAACTTGTACAAGTCGTATTGATATCCATGGCTGGAATAGATAGTCCTTTTGCCACGCGCTCATGAATCAAAGCAGCTGTACACGGAATAGATTGAACACCAACCGCACTAGCTGATACAAGGCAATCAATATCTTTAATACTTAAGTTTGCATTTTCAAGCGCAGCTTGGATAGCTACTTCTGCCAAATCTAGCTGTGTTTCTTCATTTTCTACAACACGGTAACGCGTTTGGTCTTTAAATTGCACTGTGTTTTTTGGGAGGCAAACTCCATAGCCTGCAATTTCTACATGTCTTTTTACTTCTGTCATAATCTTTTGTCCTTTCATAAACGTTGGATACGTTTGAGCTTACGACTTGTATCCCAGTGATAATCTGAAAATCGAATTTCAGGTACTTTAAACTCTTTCTGTTGAGCTAAGAGTCTGAATTGCTCTGTGATTGCTGTTTCTACTTGCTCATCCCTTCGACTCAGACAAACTTCTACTAACTTTTCAGAATGCTGTTTAACTTGGTAATCTCCGACATTTTCCACAAAGAGAATGCAACGCCTGATAAAGTCAGGATAAATCCTTACCTGACCTCCATCCAGTCCTTCAAAGTAGAAGATGTCATCAGAACGTCCTTCGACCTTGTCAATCCTTGTATAATGAGATCCACATGGACAGGGCTCAGGATTTTCAACCAAGATATCGTTGAGCTGGTAGCGATAGACGGGCTGACTACTCCGCTTAAAGTCAGTAATGACTGGATAAAATCGTCGGTCATCCAGGTAGTTCTTTTCCACAAAGATGATATCTTCATTGAGATGAAGATTGCCAGCTGAGCAAGTACAAGCTAGAAAACCTTCTGTTGCTTGATAGACCTGGTCAATAACTGGTAGTGCAAAAGCCGCAGAAATCCGTTCTCTGTCAGTATCTTCCAAGATTTCAGCCACCGAAACGATTTTTTGTGGACGAATCCTTAATTCTCCTATCTTTAGGCGCTTACCCAATTCAATCAACATCGAAGCAGGCGCCACCACGATGGCCGGTTGATAATTGTTGAGGCGCTCGATATGCTCATCTGTATTCTTGAAAATATCAAAGTATTCTAAACGTATAAGTGCCGTATTGATGGTCTGATACAATTCATTATCCGCTCTGAGGAAAAAGGCTATACGGTGTCCAAAAAGGTGACCTTTGGGCAACATCTTTGCCAAGATAGCCGCTGCCCACATACTTCGTTCTTTTTCAGTTGTGATAAAAAGTCCTCGGTGTCCAGATGTTCCCGAAGACAGCCCAACAGCTATTTCTCCTTTGAGTTCTGTAAAATTTCGAGTCTTTTCACTTTCGATGGCCAAAGCTAAGGCCTCATCTCTATCCACTCCTTGAGTATTAAGTTCATTGAAATGCGTCATCATAAAAGCTTTATCCATATGGTCAAAGTCGTGAGGCACACCATTTTTAAAATAAGGTGATTCACGTTTTAGAAATTCCATATAGGCATCTAGTTGCTTTTTCTGATAGCTTTCTAAGGCTTCTCGAGACTTAAAATTATGAAGCCAACGAGTCTGGATAAAAGTTTTAAGAAAGGTTATTTTTTTCATACAAAATCCGCTCAATCCTTTCTACAGGGTCATGGCTGACAAGCGCTTCTATACCATCATTTAACATCTCTTCCAGCAACTCTGTTCCTTTGATATAGTCAGCCTTGCTATCTTGAACCAAGGAAGGAATCAGATGCATCTGTTTCGTATAGGGTAAGAGGTCAATTCCCCAACAAAGATCCGCTGCGATAAAGAGATGATAATCTGGAATAAAGAGGCAGGCTTGGCCCTTAGCATGCCCATCAATAGAAGCTACCAGGATACTTCCGTCTCCAAACAAATCATAGGTAGGACGGTAAGAGAAGTTGGAGTTTTGCTGATCTGTCTTGATGACTGTCAATCTTTCCTCGAAGTCACTCGGCAAAAATTCTTTAAAAATTAAATCTTTTAGTTTTGGTTTCTTGTAAACATCGTACACTTCCTGGGTTAGGATAAAGCTTGCGTTCGGAAAGAAACTAGCCCCTCCTAAATGATCTGGATGTAGATGAGACAGCAGGACATAATTAATTTCTTCTGGTTTAATTCCTTTAGCCTTCAGCAAATGCGAAATCTGATCCTGCTCTGTCATTTGAACGGGCGTCCCCAAGCGATATAAAGCATATCTTAGTTTTGTCTTAATATCGTAGTGATAGCCAGTATCATAAAGTACATAGCCCTTATCCCTATGTTTGATTAAAAAGACGCCTGCTGGGAAAGTCATCTTTCTATTCTTGACACCTTTAAAGAGCAAACCGGCATAACTCGTACAACATCCCGCTGGGAAATACTCAATGCTTTCGATAATCTTGGACATATTGTTCAATCCCTTCTGAAATACTAATTTTCGGACGATACCCCAATTCCCTCTGAGCCTTGCTAATATCTAGAGTTTGACTATAACGAAGTAGATAATAGGTATATCGTGTTAAAGGTGGCTCCCCTTTAAAGTGCAAGGTCTTGTATAGAAATTCTAAACTACTTGCAATTCCTGATAAGAGAGATGCTGGAATTTTTCTATATTTGATTGGATAACCCAGACCTATCAAACTTTCCTCTAGCAAATCTCTAAAAGCCCTCGGCTCACCATTAGTAATGTTAAAAACCTCACCTTTGGCTTCTGGAGCTTCTAAGGCTAACCGAATTGCCAGAGCAACATTTTCCACACAAGTCATGTCCATGAGCTGACGCCCATCCCCAATCAAAGGAATGCCAATTTTTTGACTAAGATTGATCACCCGTGGCAAGATGTTAGTATCTCCAATCCCAAACAGTCCCCGAGGCCTCAAGATAACACTAGGAACATCTGGATAATCCTTAAAGAGTCTCTCCGAAGCCAATTTGCTACGGATATAATTATTGAGATTATTTCCCTCTGGAGCATCACTTTCTTTGATCCCTAGTTGATCTTTTGGAGCAGCATAGATGCTTGGTGAGGAAACATAGACTAAACGCTGAATACCTGTTTGGCGACATGCCTCGAGAACATATTTGGTTCCTAAAACATTGGCCTGATAAAAATCTTCCCAGGGACCCCAAACTGTTGACAGAGCTCCCGCATGAACGACCATATCCATCCCCTTGCAAGCTTCTACTACATCCTCAGCTTTGGTCAGATCTCCCTGAAAAAAACTAACCGAAGAATTCTCTAAAGAGCGACCAACCTGACTATTTCTACCAAAGGCTCTTACTTGATAACCATGTTCTACTAGTTCTTCTACTACATATTTACCCAAGAAACCAGTGGCTCCTGTAACTAATACTTTTTTCATCATTCTTTCTCCTTATCTGCTAACAGACGGTGGATTTCGCTTTCCAAAATTTCTGTTGGATGATAGGATTGTGCAGCCTGGCGTAAAATTTCTAATTCTGACCAATCTTCTTTAGCAATTAATTTCTCAAAGGCTAAACCAATCGCTCTCGTATCCTCTTTATTAGCAGTCAGTGCAACACCCGCTTCCACACCACGAACGGCATAATCAAATTGGTCGTAGTCATGAGGCAAAATCAAAGCTGGTTTACCATAAATGATACACTGATAAAAAATCCCAGCTCCACCATGATGAATCACATAATCCATCTGAGGAATGTATTCTTTGTAAGGAAGATAAGAAACAAGGGACAGATTCTCCATCAGATTCTCACACTGAAAAGGTTCTCCACCAACTCCACGAGTCACAAAAAAGTGAAAATCAGGATGCGCTTTGGCTAGTTGCTTCGCTTGAAAGATTAGATTATCTTTGGCCCATGCCAGTTGTGTCCCACAAGTTACCAAAACCTTTTTTCGATTAGGGAAAACCGACAAATCTAATGGATAATCCTCTCCAGCCTCAACAGAAGCACCAGAGGGCCCTACCCATTTATAGTGTTTTGGGAATCCTTTTTTTAACTCTACTTCTTTCATCCCTATACCAAGGATTGAATATGGAGAATAAATAGTCTCTTGGTCCAGCTGATTATAGAGTCTAAAATTATATCTCTTTAAACGATCACGCAATAAAAAAGATACAATACGTTTAACTAAACGGGTTGCTTTTCTCCCGACATATTGTATTGAAGCTTCCCAGCCATTCTTAGGACTCCCCATTCCACCGATTAGACATGGCGGGCCATCAGTAGTCTCTAAAACAAATTGTGTAGCCATGGTAGTTATCCAAGGAATACCAAGTTGATTAGCTACAAGACCACCAGATAAGGTTATAAAATCAGCAATAACAATATCTGGACGATTCTTTTGCCACTCTTTCATTAATTGATCAGAAACTACGTTAATTAAATCAATACTTTCAGAAAGTTGATGATAGGCCGATAAAATTCCTAATTGCTCAGAGTTATTTGCTGCTTTTTCGAACTCCTCAACGTGGCCTTCTAGTATAGTAACTACATTAAAACCTGCAGCCTCAGCAACAGTTTTTTTCTGGGGGCCTGTAAATAAACGTATCTCATACTGAGGATTGTCTAATAGAGGTAGTAATAAATTCATAGTTGGATACAAATGTCCACTCAAAGGAACAATCACAACATCGATTTTGATTTTCTTCATAATCCTAGCATATCAAATTTTCCAAAAAAGAACTATCACGAGGATAGTTCTTCTTTAATATTATTGGCTTTAAATCATAGGAATAGTATTTGATTTCCTCATACATTATTTGAATAATCGGGAGGAATTCAGTAATGTAAGAATCTTAAATTTACTATCCCACAAAAGCTCTAAAATAGGTTTGCTTAGAACAATTCCTTATAGAAAGCAATGGTTTCTTCCAAAGTTGGCATGAATGGATTACCTGGCGCACAAGCATCAATCAAGGCATTCTTAGAAAGGTATTCAAAGTCAAAGTCTTTTTCTTCGATACCAAGTTCTGTAAGTTTCTTAGGAATACCGACAGTTTCAGAAAGTTTTTCAATTTCAGAAATAGCATAAGCAGCACATTCTTCGTCTGATTTTCCTTCAATTTGCATTCCCAAGGCCTTAGCAACATTACGGAAGGCTACAGGTACACGTTTAGCATTTTCACGCTCAACGACTGGCAAAAGCATAGCACAGCAAACACCATGAGGTAAGTTATAGACTGCACCCAATTGGTGAGCCATTGAGTGAACATAGCCGAGTCCAGCATTGTTAAAGCTCATCCCGCCAAGGAAGATAGCATTAACCATACCTTCACGAGCTTCGATGTCATGTCCATTTTCTACTGCACGTGGAAGATATTCTTTGATTAGCTCGATAGCTCCGATAGAGAGTTTCTTAGTCACATCATAAGCACCTGGTGTTACCAAAGCTTCAACGGCGTGAGTAAGAGCATCCATACCAGTAGCCGCAGTCAAAGCTTGAGGTTTTGAAACCATCAATTCAGGGTCATTAACAGAGATAAGGGCAAGACTGTTTTTATCCACCATTACCATTTTAACCTTACGTTCTTCATCAGTGATCACGTAGTTAATGGTAATTTCTGCTGATGTACCTGCAGTAGTATTGATAGCGACAACTGGAAGACCTTTTTGAGCAGACTTATGCAAACCTTCATAATCCTGTGGTTTACCACCATTCGTCGCGATTACAGAAATACAGCTAGCTGCATCCTGTGGAGAGCCACCACCGACCGAGATAATAAAGTCACAGTTGTGCTCTTTCAAAGCAGCAACCCCATCCATAACATTTTTACAACTAGGGTTCGGTTCAACATCACTAAAGATAACGTAAGCAATTCCTTCATCATCTAAAGGTTTTAAAATTTTTGGCAAGATATCACTTGATTCAATAAATTTATCTGTTACCAAAAGAGCCTTACTATAACCCAACTCCTTAACATAAGGCCCAACTTCATTTACCACACCTTTACCAATAAGGTTAACTGCTGGAACGTAAAATGTTGCCATATTTTATCCTCCTTGCGCTTTTCACGCTATATATTTAGATTAATTATATAATATGTTTTCTGTATTTTCAAATATTTGTGATTTTTTTAACAAATAGGATCTTTAAAAAATTTTTAACAAAATTTCATAAGGAAAAGATAATCAGACAAATTTGAGATGGACTATTTTATTCGGCTCTATAATTTCTGTAGTGGGTAAAACCACCATAGGAATTATGGAGCCTATTTTGTTGTAGAAAAAAAGTCCCACAAGACCTATAATGAAAAGTGACCAAACCATCATTAGAAAGAATCTTATGGAACAATTAAATTTCATCACAAACTTACTCGGAATTAAAGACAAGAACATCATAATCTTGGATTATATTGATGCTGGAACGCATAATGAAGTCATCGCTAAGCTAAATTATCCTGCTCCTAAGTGTCAGCACTGCCTAGGGCAAATGACTAAATATGACTTCCAGAAAGAATCTAAAATCCCCTATCTAGAGTGTGCAGGCTATAAGACACTCATTCGATTGAGAAAACGCCGTTTCCGTTGTAAACTCTGCGGGAAAATAGCTTTCGCAGAGACTTCCTTAGTCAAAAAGAATCACCTAATCGCGACCATCGTCAACCAGAAAATCACTCAAAAATTAATCGAGAAAGTCCCTATGACGGCTATCGCAGAAAGTCTATCTGTCTCTACTTCGACAGTCATTCGTAAATTGAAAGAATTCAAATTCAAGACAGATTTATTTTTCCTTCCAACTCACATGTCTTGGGATGAATACAGCTTCAAGAAAGGTAAGATGAGTTTCATTGCACAGGATTTTGATTCCAGAAAGATTGTAGCTATCCTGGATGGGCGAACTCAAGTGACTATTCGCAATCATTTCCTTCGTTATTCTAGACAGGTGAGAAGTCGCGTGAAAGTCATTACCATGGATATGTTTAGCCCCTACTATGATATTGCCAGAAAACTTTTTCCTAATGCTAAAATCGTTCTCGACCGCTTTCACATTGTCCAACATCTCAATCGAGCTATGAAACGTCTTCGCATCCAAGTCATGAATCATTTTGATCGTAAATCGCACGAATATAAGGCACTAAAACGTTGCTGGAAACTCATTCAACAGGATAGCCGCAAACTCAGCGATAAACGATTTTATCGTCCGACTTTTCGCTCACACTTGACCAATAATGAGATTCTCGAAAAAATCCTTGCATACTCTCAAGAACTTAGAGAACACTATGACCTCTATCAACTATTACTGTTTCATTTCCAAGAGAAACAAAGAGACCATTTCTTTGAACTGATTGAAGAAACGATTTCTTGTGTAAATCCTATTTTTCAAACTGTTTTTAAGACCTTTTTGAAAGACAAGGACAAAATCATGAACTCACTGGAACTGCCCTACTCAAACGCGAAACTAGAGGCTACTAATAACCTCATTAAGGTCATCGAGCGCAATGCTTTTGGCTTCAGGAACTTTGAAAACTTTAAAACTAGAATCCTCATTGCTTTGAACATAAAAAAGGAGAGAACCAAGTTGGTCCTCTCCAGGTTATAACTTTTCATCAACCCACTACAGTTGACAAAGAGGCACAAATAAAAAAGAACAACTAGTGTTCTTACTCAAGTAATATTTATCGGGAAGACAGGATTCGAACCTGCGACACCTTGGTCCCAAACCAAGTACTCTACCAAGCTGAGCTACTTCCCGAGTTAAATAGAAAAAATGCACCCTAGAGGAGTCGAACCTCTAACCGCCTGAT
>NZ_JAQFJH010000012.1:0-52382 GCF_030440025.1 Streptococcus sp. SO2 | reverse complement strand
ACGTTGTTTACCGTCTTGGTCTTGCGACTACTCGTCGTCAAGCTCGTCAATTCGTAAACCACGGTCACATCCTTGTTGACGGAAAACGCGTTGATATCCCATCATACCGTGTAACTCCAGGTCAAGTAATCTCAGTTCGTGAAAAATCATTGAAAGTTCCAGCAATCCTTGAAGCAGTAGAAGCTACTCTTGGACGTCCAGCATTCGTATCATTCGATGCTGAAAAATTGGAAGGTTCATTGACTCGCTTGCCAGAACGCGACGAAATCAACCCAGAAATCAACGAAGCACTTGTCGTTGAATTCTACAACAAGATGCTTTAATTTTAAGAAATATCTTACAGAAAGCCTACAACAGTGGGCTTTTTGCTTTGTCTTAAAAGGTTGATTTCTGGGTTTGCTTAGATATTTGCTAGATTGATTTCATTGCTGCTTCAAAGAATGAGACGGCTTTTTTTGCGTTCTCTTTTGAGAGGTAAAAAGAAGCGTGACCCTCCCACAGCTATAGAGCTTTTAGGCGGGAAAACCACACTTCTTTCTTGAATTAATTTTACATCATTTTGACTTAAAAAACAAATAGAGGCGTCCCACCTCCTACCGCAGAAAGATCTGTTTCAAGGGGAGATGGAAAACCTCTATTCGTTAATTTAATTATAGCCTAAAAAACTTTTAAATACAAGGCTATTGAGATAGTAAGGGGGAAAAAAGAAGTAACCATCATTCCGACCACATAGTAGACAGGGGGGAACAAGATTACTTCCTTTATTTACTTAAGTATACAACATTTTTACAAGAAAGCAAAGTAGCAGGTTAGTCTAATGGGGTGCTTGTTGTACTTTAGCAAGTAAGGTGTGCTATAATGCTTTTAACAGGAACTAAAAGCCATTAGTAAATAACTAATATTGGGTCATATTGTTCCGATGTTAGAGAGAAGGAACTTAATGAAATTATGGGAATATGTTGATAAAAATGTTCGCCTTATTTTAGAAGATGGGACCTCCATCAAGGGTAGGGTGGTTGATTGGTTTGACGGTTATGATTTAGATGGTCCTGACGAAATAGTTATAGGTGATCGCTCATATCCTGAAGATATTATCAAGAAAATCAAAATTATTAGTGCTTAGTTCAACCTAGGCGATTTTATCGACTAACTATAAAAAGTATAAGAACTATCGAAAAAATAGCAGAGAGGAAAATAAATGAGTAAACAGCTTTGGAAGTATCTTCGATCAAGGGTTCAGATAGTCACTAATTGCGATAAGATAATCAAGGGACGTGTCATAGACTTTGTTGACGAAATGGACAATGATGAGCAAGATGAAATCACTATTCTCATTGCTAATCCTAGTCCAGATGAAGCTACTGAAATTTCTCTCTTTGAGAGTGAGATTGTCTCGATTAAAACAATCTCATAGGACTTAGAACAATCTAGGTGCTTTTACCTGCCTTATTTGAAAGAAAACACTATGGAAAAGGATTTAGTTTATATGGCAATATTAGATGATTTACAAGAGTTATATGACAATGGTTGGGATGCCTCTTTTGATTATAATGGTCAAGTATGTGGGATTTTTCCTAATTCTGTTCATGATATTGTAGTGGTGATTGGAGATAAGGAATACCAGGTATCATCATTCATTGATCTGATTTCTCTAAAAATTGACGATAACACTTTAGTAGAAATTATGGATGGAATTGAAGTGCAGTATTATTAAAATAAAAATCATCTTTGATGAATGAACTGCACCCCAAAAATTAGATTTTGTCTGTTAAATTTTTGGAACGTAGCTCAATATGCTACAACGTTCTTATTAGGAGGGGAAGGGTAATGGGTTATAGTCAACAAGTATTAGACATGCTCCAGCAAACAGTCAGTGGTCAGATTGATAATTTTTGGGATTTTTCCTTTACGTTTAACGCTCTTTTTGGAGAAGATGCGGAATTTTCCGAGGCTTGGGATAATGAAAACTCTGAAATGTTTGACGCTCTCAATGACTTTGAGTTGATGATATTTTTAGAGGAACATGATCCAAGCGACAAACAAGGTTTTATCGATTTCTTAACACCTTACTACGAAAAAGCAAAGCAATTAGCCAATATTGAAAGGAATATTTAAATGACACTCTGGAAATTTAACCGTACAGATGTAATTATCACGTTAAAAAATGGCGCGGTAGTTAGAGGATTTGTAGAAGACTATTGTGACGCCTCTGACAATGACGAGGAGATTGACTCCTTGCTGGTAGATGTTGATGGAACTCTTTATGAATATTTTGAAGATGAAATCGTCAGCATCATAGAAAGCTAGTAGTGGGAATAGAATCTAAGGAAAAAATCTTGTTTGTTGAGATTGTTTTAGTTGGGATGGTCCTATATGAAAAAGGATGAAATTAAAAAATATTTAGACAAAGATCTTGAATTTAATTATAATAGCCGAGGTGCTTGCTTTTTATCGAGTATATGTGTAGTTGGTTATGATTATGAAGGTCAGCAGTTTGATACAATTGATGAAGCTATGGAAGCTAAAGTATTTGACGGGAAAAGCTTAGTAGATATATGGGATGAAGTTTTTCCACAAGTTTTTTAAAATGAAAAGCACCTTTGATGAACTGCACCCCAAAAGTTAGATTTTTTCTGTCTAACTTTTGGGGTGCAGTTCAAATGTATGAGATATTTTTAGTTTTGATTTAATTTCGATATTTTTCCGGAAAATACTTATTTTTCGGAAAGTCAAGATTTTGTTATTATTTATGATATACTGGTACCGTAATTATATCCTTACAGAGGTTAAGTAAGGGTTTCAGTACACGTCAATAGATGTCAAAATATTGATTTTAAGCGATTTTTGATTTTTGGAAACTCATTATATCGCACTACAAATCAATAAAAACTCTACCTTTTACTCTACCTTTTTTAGATAAATATATCATCTGGATATTGAAGTTAAGCCCTGCTATCATTTCGATGGCAGGGCTTTTTAATGTTTGGGACACTACCTTCTTATCTATATTTTGATGGAGCTGAAGTTGACATCTACAAAGTTTAATGTTAAAATACATTCAAAAATATATTTGAATGAGGTGCTTTATGGTTCAAAATGTTGTTACTTCAATAATCCTGTATTCTGGGACAGCCGTAGACTTACTTATTATCCTAATGTTATTTTTTGCCAAAAGAAAAAGCAGAAAAGACATCATTAACATCTATTTAGGACAATTTCTAGGCTCTGTTAGTCTAATATTGCTAAGTTTACTTTTTGCATTTGTCTTAAATTATATTCCTAGTAAAGAGATTTTAGGTTTGCTCGGTTTGATTCCAATTTTCCTAGGACTCAAAGTTTTGCTTTTAGGAGATTCTGATGGAGAAGCTATTGCAAAAGATGGTTTGCGCAAAGATAATAAAAACCTGATTTTTCTAGTCGCTATGATTACTTTTGCAAGTTGTGGTGCTGACAATATTGGTGTTTTTGTCCCATATTTTATTACCTTAAATTTAGCGAATTTGATAGTGGCTTTACTTACCTTTCTAGTCATGATTTATCTCTTGGTTTTTTCTGCCCAAAAATTGGCACAAGTCCCTTCTGTTGGAGAAACTTTGGAAAAATATAGCAGATGGTTTATTGCCGTTGTTTATTTAGGACTGGGGATGTATATCCTGATTGAAAACAACAGCTTTAACATGCTAAGGACTGTGTTCGGCTAGGAGAAAAAATTATGAAAAAAGATAGTATCTGCCAAGTGAATATTATAAATCAGCAAAATGTTACAACCGCAACGAACTACCTTGAAAAGGAAAAAGTCCAAAAATCACTTCGTATTTTATCAAAGTTTACCGATAATAAACAGATAAATATCATCTTTTATCTCCTTGCTGTTGAAGAACTCTGTGTCTGTGATATAGCCTGTTTACTAAATCTCAGTATGGCATCTGCCTCCCACCATCTTCGTAAACTAGCCAATCAAAACATCTTGGATACTAGAAGAGAGGGGAAAATTATATATTATTTTATAAAAGATGAGGAAATCAAAGACTTTTTTAATCAACTAGGATAACAACTATTTTTACTACTTTATCATGATTATATATAGGACTTATCTATGAAATTTTTTGATAAAAATTACTCACATGAAAGACTACTCGTAGCAAATCTTTAAGAAAAAAGTATAATTTAAAGCAAAGCGACCTAGGTAATGCAGGTCAAGTTAGCCAAGTTTAAAAGGGAGAAATCTGAAAGAAAATGTATCTTTGATAGTAGTCATTTATTGTGAAATATGATATATTTATTGATTAGATGGATGAATATTTCTAAAGTTAAATAAAATATGACAGATACATGCTTTTTAGTGTATCTTGTTTGTACTCAAAATATGAAGTGACTATCCAATATTTAAGATTAATAAATATTATACGATGAGATAGAATACTACAAAATGAAAGGCAACGTAATCTGATGAAGAAAGATAGATTAATTGCATTGACAGATGCTGTTCTAGCAATTATTATGACCATTTTGATTTTAGAGTTAGAAAAACCAACGACACCAAGTCTTCAAGCTTTTTGGGATTTACGGCAAAATTTCTTTGCTTATTTTCTTTCCTTTTTCTGGTTGGGATCGTTATGGATGGCACTAAACACATTATGGGAAAAGGTTGAGAAAATTTCCTCAGAAATTATTTGGTGGAATTTGTTTCTACTCTTGGAGCGGCAGGAGTTCTCTTTGGAGAATTTCATGCCATCCAAGATACCAGTCTGAATGATGTGGTGGACCGGATCTATATAAATGTCAAGGATTTACCGTTTCAGTCCTTGGGAGCTTTAGCTAATATCCTGTCTGATGTTAAGAAGGGACTGATTCAAGACAGTCATATCTGGTCTTTCTTCCAGTCATTTTTCAAACAATATCAGTTGATAATCAGCTTAAATCAGATCTATCAGTTTGTCTATCTTTCTCTGATGGAGATCATGTCCTATCTTCACTTTGATTATTGGAAAAAACGGCTCGGTCAGGAGCTAGTATGAATAAGGAGAACAAATGAGACGTTTAAAAATGTTATGGCATATTATACAGGTTACGGGTTTTACTCGGTTTGCTCTGAGTTTTGTGACCTTTGTTTTTGGGTCAGGAGGCGTGCTTTTCCTAGTTGAACCTGCTATCACAAATTACGGAGACGGTCTTTGGTATGCTTTTGTGACTTCGACGACTGTCGGCTACGGGGATCTCCTAGCTGTGACCTTGATTGGAAGGATTACCAGTGTCTTCTTGACGATTTATGGGCTCATATTTTTTGGCTGTTTATCAGCTGTTATTATTAATTATTATACCGATTTAAATAAGGAAAGAGGAGAGGACAAATGACTGCCAATTATTCAACACGGGAATACCGTGAGAAATTATACGATGACCTTCATGTTCGATTGAGAGATACAGCGATTTTGATGTGTGCAATTTTTATTGCCTCTATCGGTCTAAATATGAATTCAACAGCTGTTATTATTGGAGCCATGTTAATTTCACCTCTCATGACACCGATTGTTGGACTGGGATTCGGTTTAGCTATTTTTGATACGCGTTTAATCAAGCAATCTCTAGAGGTTTTATTGACTCAAGTGTTGGTCAGTTTGCTTGTCTCGACTCTGTATTTCTGGATTTCTCCCTTGTCTTATGCAAGTAGCGAGTTGATCGCACGAACCTCTCCAACCATTTGGGATGTTCTCATTGCTATTGCTGGTGGGATTGCTGGTGTGATCGGTTCAAGGAAAAAAGAAGCAAACAATATCGTGCCAGGAGTAGCCATTGCTACAGCTTTGATGCCGCCTATCTGTACTGCTGGCTATGGTTTAGCTAATGGGAATGTACGATTTTTATTGGGGGCTCTCTATCTTTTCTTGATCAACTGTGTCTTTATCATGCTAGCCAACATTGTTGGAACAAGAATTTTGATGAGAAAATCTCCTTTAACTTCATTTAAAGAGCTGAGCATTAAAATGAGAATTGGCTTGATTTCTTTGATTGTATTGTTGATTCTTCCAGCTAGCTATTCGGCAGTTACTCTGACAATAGAACAAGCGCGCAAAGAAGGGATCAAACAGTTTGTAGGAAAAGAGTTCGCCAATTATACGGTTATTAATCAAGTCTACAAGTCAAGTAACAATGAATTGGTCTTGACGGTTGTTGGAGATCCGATTTCAGAAGAAGAATTAGAAACACTCCACCAAAAACAAGCCTCTTACGGTATTCAATCTGTTCAATTGAAAGTGAATCAAGTTCAGAACTCGCCAACATTAGATAGTGAAGCGACCAAGGAATTTTATGAAAACATTGACAAGTATATTGATCAAAAACTCTCTGAAAAAGATTCACAAAACGATCTCGTAAAAGAAAATGAAGCAGACAAGGATTGAGGACAATGAACTGAATCGGTTTTTACGCCGTGTTTTTCTTGTATCTTCCTCTTTCTTACTTATAGCAGGTTGTTTTTGCTTGAATAAGAAATAAATTAGAAGTTCTATCATCTAAGAAAAATGATGAAAAAAATCATTTAACTAATGGTGTGAACGTTTAGTGTTTATCAGCTCCATTCTCTGTAATTTTGGGGGTAAAATCCACACCATTTAGATAAAATTAGTTGAATTTGATTGGAAAAACGCTTTTATAAAAGCGGAGAAAAGTCTTGATATTACGCTGTTTTTAGTCCAACTGAAATTCATACTTTCCAAACCAGGTCTTAAGAAAAAAGGTAGAGAAAAAGGTAGAGTTTGGATTGAAATACAGTGCAATATATCGCATTTGGCAAAAAGAAAAAACGCTTTAAATCAGCGTTTTTCTTATGTATTGATTCGTATTGAACCCCTACTTAACTTCTGTAAACACTACGTGCTTGCGAAGTTTTGGTGAGTATTTCTTCAATTGAAGACGGTCTGGAGTGTTACGTTTGTTTTTAGAAGTAAGGTACAAGCGTTCACCAGATTCTTTGTGTTCAAGTGTGATATTTACGCGCATGGTATCTCCCTTCTATTATTCAGCTGATGCAGCTTTAGCGATTTTACGTCCTTTGTAGTATCCTTTAAGTGATACGCGGTGAGAACGTGAGTAATCTCCAGTAGTTTCGTCAAAGTTTACAGATGGAGCTGTTACTTTGTAGTGTGTACGACGTTTGTTTTTCTTCGCTTTTGAGGTGCGACGTGCAGGTACTGCCATTTTCTTTTCTCCTTTAGGTATTTAAATTCGATTCAATCTAGTGATTTTCATCAACCATACTAGGATAACACATTTTTTTTGTAAAGTAAAGTTACTTGACAAAAAAAGATAAAAAAATTAGAAGCTAGTAATCGAAATTTTCTGAAAATTCAAGAATTTTATTCTGTTCTTCATGCGGAAATTGTGCTATAATGGTAAAAACTGAAATGGGAGGGAACAAATGACAGAATTAGATACACGTCACCGCAGTAGCGTTTATGACAGTATGGTGAAATCACCAAACCGTGCCATGCTTCGTGCCACTGGAATGACAGATAAGGACTTTGAAACACCGATTGTGGGAGTGATTTCAACTTGGGCGGAAAATACACCATGTAACATTCACTTGCATGATTTTGGGAAATTGGCTAAAGAAGGTGTCAAATCTGCGGGCGCTTGGCCTGTTCAGTTTGGAACCATTACCGTAGCAGACGGGATCGCCATGGGAACGCCTGGTATGCGTTTCTCTCTAACATCTCGTGACATCATCGCGGACTCTATTGAGGCTGCGATGGGTGGTCACAACGTGGATGCCTTTGTCGCTATCGGTGGCTGTGACAAGAACATGCCTGGTTCTATGATTGCCATTGCCAATATGGATATTCCAGCTATTTTCGCCTATGGTGGTACTATTGCACCGGGAAATCTTGATGGCAAAGACATTGACTTGGTTTCTGTCTTTGAGGGTATCGGAAAATGGAACCATGGTGACATGACAGCTGAGGACGTGAAACGTCTCGAATGTAATGCCTGCCCTGGCCCTGGTGGCTGTGGTGGTATGTATACAGCTAATACCATGGCAACTGCTATCGAAGTTCTCGGTATGAGTTTGCCAGGATCTTCATCTCATCCAGCTGAATCAGCTGACAAGAAAGAAGATATCGAAGCAGCAGGACGTGCTGTTGTCAAGATGCTGGAGCTTGGTCTCAAACCATCAGATATCTTGACTCGTGAAGCTTTTGAAGATGCCATCACTGTAACTATGGCTCTCGGTGGTTCTACAAATGCCACTCTTCACTTGCTTGCCATTGCCCATGCGGCTAATGTTGACTTGTCACTTGAGGACTTCAATACGATCCAAGAGCGCGTGCCTCACTTGGCTGACTTGAAACCATCTGGTCAGTATGTCTTTCAAGACCTCTACGAAGTCGGTGGTGTCCCTGCGGTTATGAAATACCTCTTGGCAAATGGTTTCCTTCATGGCGACCGCATCACATGTACTGGTAAGACAGTCGCTGAAAACTTGGCTGACTTTGCAGACCTTACACCAGGCCAAAAAGTCATTATGCCACTTGAAAATCCAAAACGTGCAGACGGTCCGCTTATCATCTTGAATGGGAACCTTGCCCCTGATGGTGCGGTTGCTAAAGTATCAGGTGTGAAAGTGCGTCGCCACGTTGGACCAGCTAAGGTCTTTGACTCAGAAGAAGATGCTATCCAGGCTGTTCTGACAGATGAAATCGTTGATGGCGATGTAGTTGTTGTCCGTTTCGTTGGGCCTAAGGGTGGTCCTGGTATGCCTGAGATGCTATCCCTTTCATCCATGATCGTTGGTAAAGGTCAAGGAGACAAGGTTGCCCTCTTGACGGATGGACGCTTCTCTGGTGGTACTTATGGTCTGGTTGTCGGACATATCGCTCCTGAAGCTCAGGATGGTGGACCGATTGCTTACCTCCGTACAGGTGATATCGTTACGGTTGACCAAGATACCAAAGAAATTTCCATGGCCGTATCAGAAGAAGAACTTGAAAAACGCAAGGCAGAAACAACATTGCCACCTCTTTACAGCCGTGGTGTTCTCGGTAAATATGCCCATATCGTATCATCTGCTTCACGCGGAGCCGTGACAGACTTCTGGAATATGGACAAGTCAGGTAAAAAATAAACTTAAAAAGCAAGCCATTTTCGGCTTGCTTCTTTTCATCTTCAAAAGTGATTTGCCTGCTTATACTCAATAAAAATCAAAGAGCAAACTAGAAAGCTAGGCGCAGGTTGCTCAAAGCACAGCTTTGGGGTTGGAGATAAAGCTGACGTGGTTTGAAGAGATTTTTGAAGAGTATTAACGAGGTGGCAGTCCAAGGGCAATACGGCCGTAGCGACTGATTCGTGTGATCTTCCAAGCAGGCGACCAGGTAACTTCAACCTTGACATCTTCGATACCCTCGATTTGTTTCAGACCTGCGACGATTTCGATAGGCAGGCTTTCGGCGCAATCACAGGCAGTATCGGTGAAGGTCATGACAATCTTACAGAGACCTGTTTCATCCAGATTGATTTCATAAATTAAGCCCAGATTGTACACATCCAATTCCACATCTGTATCAAAAACCTTCTCTAGTTTTTCGATAATTTGGTCTTGTAAAGCCAAAGCGCGGTCATTGATTTTGATATCGTCTCTCATAACAGTCCCTCCACCTGATAAATATCCTCTATTTTCTCATAATTCTGACAATTTGGCAAGTTTTTGATGAATTTTCTGAAAAATATGATAAAATGAAGAAAATATGGAATCAAGGGGAAGTCTATGGAGCAGATTGGAAAAGTCTTTAGACAATTACGAGAGTCAAGAAATATCTCGCTGAGACAAGCAACTGGGGGACAATTTTCGCCGTCCATGTTGTCCCGATTTGAAACAGGTCAGAGTGAGCTTTCGGTGGAAAAGTTTCTATTTGCCCTAGAAAATATATCTGCTAGTGTAGAGGAAATCCTCTTTCTGGCGAGAGGTTTTCAGTATGATACAGATTCGGAGTTGAGAAAAGAAATCACAGATGTTTTGGATTTAAAGAATATAGCACCTCTTGAGGACTTATATCGCAAGGAGTATCAAAAGCATGCCCATTCTCAAAACAAACAGAAACATATTCTAAATGCCATCATTATCAAGTCTTATATGAAGAGTATGGATGAAACGGTTGAGTTAACGGCAGAGGAAGGGAAAGTCCTTCATGACTACTTGTTTTCTACTGAGATTTGGGGAATCTATGAACTCAATTTGTTCTCAGTCAGTTCTCCGTTCTTGTCTGTTTCTCTTTTTACTAGATATGTACGAGAAATGGTCCGCAAATCCGATTTTCTAATGGAAATGTCTAGTAATCGAAACCTTTTTCATACTATGCTATTGAATGGTTTTTTAGCCAGCATTGAGTGTGAAGAATTTACCAATGCCTCTTATTTTAAACGTGTCATCAAAGAGCATTTCTACAAGGAAAATGAGACCTATTTCCGAATTGTCTATTTGTGGGCTGAAGGTCTTCTTGATAGCAAGCAGGGTAGAGTCAAGGAAGGTCAGAAAAAGATGGAAGATGCTGTCCATATTTTTGAGATGCTTGGTTGTAACAAATCTGCTGAATACTACAGAAATACAACCGATTGTTGAATATCTGCAAACTAAGAAAATAATTTGAAAATTTAAGCGATAGAACTTTTGACTACTCTCAGGTCGTTACAAAAGTTCTATCGTTTCTTTGCTCATTTTGTGTGTTGCATATATTCAAAAGTTTTCCCTTTCAATTTCTAAGTGCTATACTATAGTCATACTTCATATAGGGATTATAACAAGAAGGGAGATCACCTATGAAACTATTGTTTAGAAATCAAGCTTATCGACTCTTGACTTTGTCGCGCTTCTTCAATGCCTTTGGTGCTTCGATTTTTAACCTGGTATTTATCGTTTATGCATCGACCTTGCCACAAGCCTCTTTTGCTGTTGCTATGGCGAATATTGTCATGATTCTTCCGACTCTCTTTACAGTTTTTGTAGGGATTCGGGCAGATTACACAAGGGACAAGGTCAAATGGATGGTCTATAGCGGTTTGTTTCAGGCGGTTTTATTTTTTCTGGCAGCCCTAGTTGTTCAGCAAGCTAGTCTCTTTGCCTTTTCTAGCCTGTGTTTGATCAATGTCATCAGTGATGTGATCAGTGATTTTGCTGGTGGTTTGCGCATGCCCCTCGTTAAGGAAAAAGTAGCTGAAGGGGATCTGATGGAAGCTTATTCTTTTTCCCAGTTTATCACCTATATTTCAGCTATTGGTGGTCAAGCTTTTGGAGTTTGGCTCTTAGGTCTATCGGTCAACAATTTTTCCCTTGTTGCGGGAATCAATGCCTGCTTTTTCCTAGTATCAGCCTTTATTCTCTTTTTAGGAAAAAGCAAATTGAGTCTGTCAATGTCATCTGCTGATGGTAAAAAACTAAAAAATGAGAAGCTTTCTATCAAAGACCAGTTCCTAACAATTTACCGAAATTTACGTCTCGTTTTTCTTAAAGGTGGACAGAAAAACTTTGGTTTCATGATCTTTGCTGTCTTGCTTATTAATGCCTTGGGTGGGGCTTTAGGAAGCATCTATAACATCTTCTTTTTGAGCCATTCTCTCTTGAATTTTTCTTACACAGAGGCACTATTTATCAATCAATTCTGTGTTTTAGTAGCAATCATCATCAGTAGCCTTACGGGCAATGATTATTTTGGGAAGCAGTCTTTGCCTAGATTGATGATGTGGGCGACCGTAGGACTCAGTCTAATTGGTCTAGCTAATGTATTCAATCAAGTCGTGCTTGGTTTGCTATTTCTATTTTTAACTCTGTATGTGTCTGGTAAAGTTCAACCAAAGATTAGTGCCATGCTCATGAAAAATCTAGCTCCAGATGTTCTAGCTCGTACCAGTAATTTTTTAGGTTTATTGTTTACCTTATCCATACCTGTGGGAACAGCTTGTTTTTCACTTATAGCTGTATGGAATATACAGTTGACTTGGATGCTATTTGTTGGTCTTTCCTTGCTGGCTATTCTTTTGACAGTTATTAATCTCAAAAATGATATTTGAATCCTAATTTTATTCATACTGTTTTAATCCCTCTATTTATGGTAAAATAAGACTATTAAGTTTAAAGAGGATTCCCAATGAAATTACAAAAACCAAAAGGAACGCAGGATATTTTACCTGCTGAGTCTGCCAAGTGGCAGTACGTTGAGGGCTTTGCTCGTGAAATTTTCAAGCGCTATAACTATGCGGAAGTGCGCACGCCTATTTTTGAACACTACGAGGTCATCAGTCGTTCTGTCGGGGACACGACTGATATCGTAACCAAGGAAATGTACGACTTCTATGACAAGGGTGACCGCCATATCACCCTCCGTCCAGAAGGAACTGCGCCCGTTGTCCGTTCCTATGTGGAAAATAAACTCTTCGCACCAGAAGTGCAAAAGCCAAGTAAGTTCTATTACATGGGCCCTATGTTCCGTTATGAGCGTCCACAGGCAGGGCGTTTACGCCAATTTCACCAGATTGGTGTTGAGTGTTTTGGCTCTAGCAATCCAGCTACCGATGTGGAAACCATCGCTATGGCAGCTCATTTCTTGAAAGAAATCGGCATCCAAGGTGTCAAATTACACCTCAACACTCTCGGAAATCCTGAGAGCCGTGCGGCTTATCGTCAGGCCTTGATCGACTATTTGACACCACTCAAGGAGACCCTGTCGAAGGATAGCCAACGTCGTTTGGAGGAAAATCCTCTCCGTGTCTTGGACTCTAAGGAAAAAGATGACAAGGTGGCAGTAGAGAATGCGCCGTCTATCTTGGACTTCCTTGATGAAGAAAGCCAAACTCACTTTGATGCTGTGCGTCAGATGTTGGAAAATCTGGGTGTAGACTATATCATCGATACCAATATGGTGCGTGGTCTGGACTACTACAACCACACGATTTTTGAATTCATCACTGAAATCGAGGGCAATGAATTGACCGTCTGTGCAGGAGGTCGCTACGATGGCTTGGTTGCCTACTTTGGTGGTCCTGAAACTGCTGGATTTGGTTTTGGACTTGGTGTAGAGCGCCTGCTTCTCATCCTTGAAAAGCAAGGTGTAACCCTCCCTATCGAAAATGCCCTAGATGTCTATATCGCAGTCTTGGGTGAAGAAGCAAATGTCAAGGCCTTGGAATTGGTACAAGCCCTTCGCCAACAAGGATTCAAAGCAGAACGTGACTACCTCAACCGAAAGCTCAAAGCTCAGTTCAAGTCAGCCGATGTCTTTGCGGCTAAGACCCTCATCACGCTAGGAGAGAGCGAAGTCGAAAGCAGACAAGTGACGGTTAAGAACAACCAAACACGAGAAGAAGTTCAAGTATCCCTTGAGACCATCAGCCAAAACTTCTCAGACATCTTTGAAAAATTAGGCTTTTAATAGTAGAAAAACTGGTCAGGACCTTACTCCTGACCGTTTTCTTTTGCAAAATGACAAAAATCATAAACTTTTTGACAAATATAGTTGTCAAAAAGAAAAAGATGTGTTACAATGTAAGCAAGTTAAGAGTGAAGGAGAAAGGAATGCTTAA
Source organism: Streptococcus sp. SO2 (assembly GCF_030440025.1). The sequence continues at coordinate 38,816 of NZ_JAQFJH010000012.1, read as the reverse complement.
AAATCGTTTAAAAGAGCTTCGGGCTCGCGATGGTCTCAATCAAACAGAGCTGGCCAAACTAGCTGGCGTGTCCAGACAGACCATTAGCCTACTAGAACGGGACGAATACACCCCGTCCATTGTGATCGCCCTGAAGATTTCGCAGATATTCAATGAACCAGTCGAGTCGGTATTTCGGATAGAGGAGGACGAGTGATGAACAAGTATAAAGTGATTTATTATATGAGTGTTTTTGCCTTTATTGTGAATGCTTTTGCTATGATTGGAACATTACTGGGTTGGTTCTATTTTGTTGAAAGTAAGTATTTGTTTTGGATTAATTTAGTCCTCTTGTCCATTTTCAATCGGTTGAAGAAAAAGGAGAAAAATGATGAACAAGTATAAAGTAATCTATTATGTAGTTGCCATAGCTCTATTAGTCAGCGTATTTCTACTGATTGGGATGGACCTAGGCTGGTTTAATCCATATCAAAGCGACCAATTTGTTTGGACCTACTTTGCTCTCATCCCAGTAGTTGACTGGATTGAAAAGAAATTCAAAAATCTAGCAAGTGAAAAAGGAGAATGAATATGAAAGAGTTTTTAGCGGGTTTTCAAGTCGATACTGAGCACAAAGAACTTGCGGGTGTTTGTGCAGGTTTAGGAAATTATTTTAACATTCAAGCCAATATCGTTCGTTTGGTGACAGTCTTCTTGTTTCTCTCTTCTACGGAGATTGGTATTATAACAGTAACTCTCTATGCCTATCTAGCAGGTTGGCTTGGCAATGAACCCTTGGGGGATGGAGCAAAAAAAGCTAGAAACCAAGCTATTCTCTTACTTGCTGTTTGTTTGATTTTGGTGTCACTTGGAACAGAAGGCTTGACCGCTATCTTTGAGTCAGGTAAGGACTTTGGTCAGTGGTTGGTTGGATTAGTTTAGAAAGAGGATGAATATGAAAAAGAAACGTGGATTGTTATTTTTAATGGCTTTGATCTTGGGAGGCTTCTTGGGCATGTTTGCAGAGATGTTTAAGGCCTATACCGAAAACTACGGAACCATTTTAGATGTCAAAACCGTGACTCCATGGATATCATCTATTTGTTTACTGTTAGGTTTCATTAGTATGTTTTTGACTTTCGATTTCTTAAAGAAAAGCAGAAAATTTCACTCCTTGTATCAAGAGGAAATGGATGATGATCTGAATGAAACCTATTATGTACAAATGTATCGTAATCTCGAGTTTGGAACTATTGCTTTTAATAGTGCAGGCGTAGCGATTTTTTTGGCTCTTTTCATCTCAGGTAGTGAAGTAATTGTACTAAATATCAGCTATATAACCTTATCTCTTTCTTTTTTGGCATTAGTGATGATTTTCAGTGCTCAAAAATATCTCTATAAGACCATTGCGATCGTTCGTCAGTTTGATTTGGAATTCTTCTCTACACCAAAAGATGTCTTGGACTATATAAACTCCTACGATGAAGGGGAGCGCAAGGCTAATTTGGAACAAAGTTTTCGAATTTTATTCCAATTAAACCAGTATGTCTTGCCAGCTCTCTATTTTCTAATCGTTCTCTTTTCCTTACTGACAGGAGAGATTCAGTTACTAGCCTTCTTGCTTGTAGGAGCGATCCATATTTATATCAATGTGATGCAATTACCTATGGTAAAACGTTATTTCAAATAGGAGTCTTTTATGAAATTACTTAAAAATCTTGGCTGGTTTCTTCTAGCTGTTCTATCCTTTTTCTTTGGCTATGGTCTGGTTCAGAGTACGGCGCTGTCAGCTCTTGGACTAGGGGCTTCAATCTTTGGAGTCTTACCACTTTATGTCGTCCTATCAGGGGCCTATGTTTATGGAGTTTACAGATGGTATCAGACAGAAAAGGTTAGCATCCAGACGACAGCTTTTAATCGTTATATCTGGTTGCCTACTCTGGTTTTGCTAGTGGCGATTACAGCCCAGTTCTTTTTGCCAGAAGATCCGTCAGTCAATCAACAAATCGTATCACAATTGACAGTTGCTCAGCCTGTATTTGGTTTCTTTATGGTGGTAGTCTTTGCTCCTCTGACGGAAGAACTCATCTTTAGAGGGATGCTGGCGCGCTATCTCTTTCCTAAGCAGAACAACAGCAAACAGACAGCTCTGTTTCTCCTCGTATCAAGTGTGCTTTTTGCCTTGATTCATTTTCCAGGGACTTTGCAACAGTTTTTAGTTTATGCTAGTCTGGGATTAAGTTTGGGTCTGGCTTATGTAAGCCGAAAAGGTCTTCTTTATAGTATTTCTCTCCACGCTTTGAATAATTTAATCGGCTTTTTGATGATACTCATGCTATAATAGAGTCAGGAGGTCACATGAAACGAGTAATTTTATTAGCAGTGATACAGGCGGTCGTTCTCTTCTTTATCATCGGGGCACTTGCCTATGCCTTTAAAGGCGATTTCTTTTACAACTATCTAGCAGTTGTCTTTGCGCCTATTGCAGGTGTCTTGCGTTTTGCTTCGGCTTATGCGACGGAGATTGTTCTACCTAAAAAGGCAGCTGAGATTGCTGAAAAGCGTAAAAAAGGTTAAGAATCATAAGCAGAGAATCCGATGACGTTTTCATCGGATTTTTTGTCTGTTCGTTTTGATTTCTAAAGACAATCAAACTTTTCTGCTGATTTTCATGAAGAGCCTGCGCTTTTATGGTAAAATAGTAACAGAATAAAAGAGGAGAGAAAACATGAAACGTAGTATGTATGCTGGTCGTGTTCGTGAGGAACACATCGGACAAGAAATGACCTTGAAAGGATGGGTTGGCCGTCGTCGTGACCTTGGTGGTTTAATCTTTATCGACCTTCGTGACCGTGAAGGAATCATGCAGTTGGTTATCAACCCTGAAAAAGTATCTGCAGAGGTTATGGCAACAGCTGAAAGCCTTCGTAGCGAATTTGTCATTGAGGTCACTGGACAAGTTGCTGCACGTGAGCAAGCCAATGATAAGTTGCCAACGGGTGCAGTTGAGTTGAATGTGACAGCTCTGGCAGTGCTGAATACAGCTAAAACAACACCTTTTGAGATTAAAGATGGGATTGAGGCCAATGACGATACACGTTTGCGTTACCGTTACCTTGACCTTCGTCGTCCAGAAATGCTAGAAAACCTTAAGCTTCGTGCTAAGGTGACTCACTCTATCCGTAATTACTTGGATGAGTTGGAGTTTATCGATGTGGAGACGCCATTCCTTTCTAAATCAACGCCAGAAGGGGCGCGTGACTATTTGGTGCCATCTCGTGTCAATAAAGGGCATTTCTACGCTCTTCCTCAAAGTCCACAAATCACTAAGCAACTCTTGATGAATGCTGGATTTGACCGTTACTACCAAATCGTTAAATGTTTCCGTGATGAGGACTTGCGTGGTGACCGTCAGCCTGAGTTCACCCAGGTCGACTTGGAAACATCCTTCCTTACGGAGCAGGAGATCCAAGATATTACAGAAGGATTGATTGCGCGCGTGATGAAAGAAACAAAAGGCATCGACGTGACGCTTCCATTTCCTCGTATGAAATACGATGATGCGATGGCTCTTTACGGTTCTGACAAGCCTGATACCCGTTTTGACATGTTGCTTCAGGACTTGACAGAAGTTGTCAAGGGTGTTGATTTTAAAGTCTTCTCAGAAGCGCCTGCTGTTAAAGCCATTGTAGTCAAAGGAGCTGCAGACAACTACTCACGTAAAGACATTGACAAGATGACCGAAGTAGCTAAACAGTACGGTGCTAAAGGTCTTGCTTGGGTCAAGGTTGTGGATGGAGAATTAAACGGACCAGTTGCCAAGTTCTTGACTGGGATCCAAGCAGACTTGACTGCAGCACTTGGTCTTGAAGATAAGGATTTGGTTCTCTTTGTGGCGGATACGCTTGAAGTGGCGAATGCAACACTAGGTGCCCTTCGTGGACGTATTGCCAAAGAGCTTGGCTTGATTGATAACGATAAGTTCAACTTCCTTTGGGTGGTTGATTGGCCAATGTTTGAATGGTCTGAAGAAGAAGACCGCTACATGAGCGCCCACCATCCATTTACCCTTCCACAGGAAGAAACAGCTCACGAATTAGAAGGTGATTTGGCTAAGGTTCGTGCCATTGCTTACGATATCGTCTTGAACGGTTATGAGCTTGGTGGTGGTAGCCTTCGTATCAACCAAAAAGACCTTCAAGAACGCATGTTTAAGGCTCTTGGTTTCTCGGCTGAAGAAGCAAATGACCAGTTTGGTTTCCTTCTTGAAGCCATGGACTATGGTTTCCCACCACACGGTGGTTTGGCGATCGGACTTGACCGTTTTGTGATGCTCTTAGCAGGAGAAGAAAATATCCGTGAAGTCATTGCCTTTCCTAAGAACAACAAGGCAACCGACCCAATGACACAAGCTCCATCAACAGTCGCTCTCAAACAACTAGAGGAACTCAGCTTACAAGTAGAAGAAGATGAAACAAGCAAAACAAATTAAGCGGTGCCGCTATTATCTGCGCCGCTTTGCTTATCAGATAAAAATCTTACGAGTTTTACAAAGTATCTCTCGAGAAAAATATGATGAGAAAGTATCGGCCTCTCTGGTTTATGGCTTTTTGTCAGCGGTAGCAGTCAATTTCTTTTTTCAACCAGGGCACGTTTACTCCAGTGGTGCGACGGGTCTGGCACAGATTATCTCTGCTTTGAGTAATCACTGGTTTGGTTTTTATATTCCGATATCGCTAACCTTTTATGCTATCAATTTTCCATTGATGATTTTGGCTTGGTATCAGATTGGGCATAAGTTTACAATCTTTACCTTTATCACAGTATCCATGAGTTCCCTCTTTATCCAGCTTGTGCCAGTTGTGACTTTGACAGAGGATCCCCTCATCAATGCCCTTTTTGGGGGAGTTGTCATGGGCTTGGGAATTGGTTTTGCGCTCCGTAACAATATTTCTAGCGGAGGTACAGATATCGTCAGTCTGACCATTCGAAAGAAAACGGGTAAGAATGTCGGTAGTATTTCTTTCCTAGTAAATGGAACCATCATGCTGATAGCAGGATTGACCTTTGGTTGGAAATACGCCCTCTACTCCATGATTACTATCTTTGTCTCCAGTCGTGTGACAGACGCGGTCTTTACCAAGCAAAAACGCATGCAGGCCATGATTGTGACCAATAATCCTGACAAGGTAATTGCAAAAATCCATAAAAAATTGCACCGCGGAGCAACCATGATCCACGATGCAGAAGGAACCTATAATCATGAGAGAAAAGCAGTCTTGATTACAGTTATCACACGAGCAGAGTTTAATGATTTTAAACACATCATGAAACAGGTCGATCCGACAGCCTTTGTCTCTGTATCCGAAAATGTCCACATCCTAGGACGATTCGTAGAAACAGACAATTAATAATACTCAAAAGACCAGCCTTGGGGCTGGTCTTTATTTTTCGATAATTTTGTGTCCAATCAACTGGCGGTAACAAATCTGTTTATTGTTTTTAGCATCGTTGATGATCTGGAGAATGGTTTCAAAGGAAACGCGCCCGAGTTCTAAACTATTGATATCCACATAGGCTGCCAAGTTCAGTTTAGGGTTGACCGAGTCAAAGCTGAGGACAGGGACATCCAGTTGGTGTTTTGCGATGTAATCACAGACCCCTGCAGCAAGAAGGCTATCAATAGTAATAATAGCATCAATATTTGGATCATGTTCGAAGAGAAGTTTACTAAAGCGATAACCATTATCTTCAAGAAATTCGGTCGCAAAGTAGGTCAGATTGGGATCAATAGGAAGTTGGTATTGTTTAAGAGCTAACTCATAACCCATTAGACGATCTTGTGTTACGAAAAGTTTTTTGGTTCCTCCGATGAAGGCAATTCGCTTGCATCCTTTTTTGATGAAATATTCTGTCGCATCAAAACCTGCCTGGACATTGTCATTATCGACAAGCGGAATGAAGGGAGATAGAGATTTACCTAAGATAAGGAAAGGAAATTGCTCATCGGCTACTAGTTTAACCAAAGGATCCTCTTCTTGGGCATAGAGGAAAATCAAACCATCTACACGCTTACCATAGACCATCTGGGAAATAGCTTTGAGTCGCTCTTTTGCATCTTTCCCAGTTGCAATCTGAATAGCATAGTGGTTCTCAGATGCCACTTGGGCGATCCCTCGTAGAACAGATGGGAAGAAAGGATTTTGGTAAAAGGCATCCGAGTCGTCAGGGAGCACCAGACCGATTACCTGAGTATAGCTACTTACCAAGCTACGAGCATTGAGGTTGGGATGGTAGTTGAGCTCCTTCATCGCCTTGCGAACTCGTTTTTTGGTTTCATCACTAATCGTTGATTTATTTTGAATGACGCGGGTAACAGTTGAAGGTGAGACACCTGCTGCTTTAGCCACATCTTTAATCGTCACGGGCATAAAAATCTCCTATTTATGATAATCTGGATCACGGAAATGTGTCTTGTAAAAAATAGTGACCAGATAAAGAACAAAAAGAATGTTTTGTACAGTGATAAGGGTTGTCATATTTTGACCAAAAAGTCCCAAAATAAGCGTAATCAGAGTTGGTAATCCTAAACAGTTCAAGATAAAATGGTAGCACTCTTTAAAAGTCCTAAATGAAAAGAGGCGTGATTTTTTGGTGATATAAAGGAGGAGACTAGCTCCAAGAGAGACAATGAAGAAATTCAATCCAAAGAGGAAGCTTGCACCAAGAACGAGAAAGAGACTGATATAGACCCGATTTTGTTGGTACCAATCTTTAGAAATGGCCTGGGTTAGATCTTCCTTACTCTGGAAACTCTCCGTTTGAATCGCGTGGTAGCGAATGCGAGTTAGTTCCTTACTTTCCTTACTGATGACGAGTTCTTCCGTATCAAAATGAAGTTGCAGATCCTTTGGCAATTCCTTGCTTTGGCTCGGGCCAATCAAAAGAGAAGGCTGCTGATTCTTCGTACCTGAGTAGTTCAGCTTTCCATCAACGATCTGTGCATTCTCTGACAAGTCCATGATCGCTTCATCTGTCAGTGGAGTGTAGACATTATCGATAAAGGTTTCCAGTGGATACGTCTCCTGTGAGCTGTTTTGAATGGCAATCGGAACCATAGACAAACTGATGAGGAAAATGCTCGTAAAGAGAAGCTGAAACCAGTTGAGGCCGAAACGTTTTGAAAGGGGCTTACGAAATCCCCAGATACTAGAGAAATACGAGAATGGATATGGAAGCATAGGCATCTTTCTAAAAGTGTTTTCTATATGAGTATTATTATATAGAGAAAAGTGCTTTATTTCAAGTCTAGGAAATCAATTATGTATTGAAAGAGGGTTTCAATAAGATTTGTAGAAGGGTGTCCAATCTTGTAGCTTTAGCAACAAGCTCCAAAATGAAAAAAGGGTGGCGGGGATAGATTATCCCTTGTCGCCACCACTTGTAAGTCCTGAAACAAAGTTCTTTTGTAAGAAGAAGAAGAGAATACAGATTGGAAGGGCGATGAGGATAGCACCTGCTGAGAAGTAGGCAATCTTCAAGTTCTTCACATTGCTAACGAAGGTTTGGAGACCAACGGCAACTGTAAAGTATTCTTTCTCACGAAGCAAGAAACTAGAGAGGATATAGTCTCCGAAAGGTCCCATGAAGGCCCAGAGGGCTTGTACCGCAACCATTGGGCGAACAAGAGGGAGGACGATTTGCCAGAAGCGGCGGAAGTGTCCTGCACCATCTAGTTTTGCTGATTCATCAAGAGACATCGGTACGGTGTCAAAGTAACCTTTCATCAACCAAGCGTTCATTGGGATACCACCACCGACATATAGGAAGATGAGGAACCAGCTATGGTTAAGGGCATTCAACATAAGGGCCATAACGAAGAAGGCTGTCAAAGCGGCCATTGTTGGTACCATTTGGATGATCAAGAAGAAGACCAAACTTTGTTTACGAGCCAAGAAGTTGTAACGGCTGTAGGCATAACCAGCAAGTACGATGATACTTGTTTGAACAGCCATTGTAATCAAGGCGATAATCAAAGTGTTGAGGTACCAAGTGCCGTACAAGGTTTCAGTGAAGAGCCCTTGGAAGTTGGCAAAGCTAAAGTCGACGTTAGCATCTAGTTTAAAAGCTACGACGTTACCAGTCTTGAAGGCTGACATAATAGTAATCAAAAGTGGATAGATAATCACGATTGAAAGACCAATCAAGTAGAGGTAAGTGAGGGTTTGAGTCAGTCTACGTTTGAGTTTGATTGAGTTATTCATCTTAGACGTCCTCCATATCAAATGCGTGTAGTTTCTTGAATGCAATCATAGAGATAGAGATGACAATGATAGAGATGATCAAGGTAACAGCTGCCGCCATAGAGTATTGAGGAGATGTACCTGTTGTCAAACGATAAATCCATGAGATCAAGATATCAGTTGAACCGGCTCCACCACCAACGCTACCAGGACCTCCGCCGTTGAAGAGGTACATGATAGAGAAGTTGTTAAAGTTGAAGGTGTATTGGCTGATCAATGTTGGTGCCGCAACAGCCAAAATCATAGGGAAAGTGATGTTGCGGAATTTTTGCCAAGCATTGGCACCATCGATATAAGCCGCTTCGTAGAGGTCGTTAGGAATCGACTGCAAGATACCCAAAGTCAAAACGTAGATGTATGGGAATCCTAGCCAACCTTGCATCATAATCAAGGCAATCTTGGTCCAAGTTGGGTCTGTTTTCCAAGGGATAAGAGCACCGTCAAGGAAAGGAAGAACCTTAGCCAAGATAGGCAATACTTGAGTGTTGATCGCTCCGACACTATCGTTAAACATGTTTGAGAATGTCAAGATAGTGATGAAGGCTGGAACAGCCCAAGGAAGAAGGAAAATAACACCAAAGATACGTTTTCCTTTGATAAATGGTTGGTTAGCAATGATAGCGGTGAAGATACCAATCACAATCTGCAAAGTAGAAGCAGACAAGGCCCAGATGATGGTCCAAGAAAGAACCGCACCGAAGGCTGAACGGAAGGTACTTAAGCTCCAGATGTTTGTAAAGTTAGTCAAACCAACCCAGTCCAACAATTTGTTTGGTGGCAAGTGTTGGAAGTCATAGTTGGTAAAGGCAATCATCAAGGTTACGATAACTGGGAAGATAATCGCAAATGTCATAGCGACGTAAGATGGGATGATCAAGAGGTAAGGGAAACCATTCTCATAAATACCTTTGATCATATCTTTAAAAGTACGTGGGACAGGAATTCCATTGTTAATACGTTTTGCGATTGTATGTGCATCTTTAATATTTGAGAAATAAAAGAGTACATAAACGACTACAAAGATTAAATGGAAGGCACCACGAATCAACATAAAGAGGGAATTATCACGACCTGGCTTGTCACCAAGAGTGATCAAATTGTGCAATTCAGGGGCTGCAAGTGCTAGGAAATAAAGAACAAACACGATAGTTACACCAAGGAAGATAAAACCTTTGGCCTTTTGTTTATTGTAAATCTGTCCTAACCCAGGAATCACTGAAAGCAAGGCTGCTTTGCTAGGTTGTTGGTTTTCCATGAATACTCCTTTCATAGGATACGAGATTGAAGTTTGTCTCCAATCACTAGATAGGCAACTGCAATCATTCGTAAATTTATAAAATCAAAGGGGGATTTGTATTCTCCCCCCCTTGTAACGAATTCAATTATTCACCAAATTTTTGTTTGATTGTTTCTTTGATCAATGTTACAGCATCGTTAGCAGCTGTCTTAGCATCTTTTTTACCACTTACAGCGTCAAAGAGCATTGTTTTAGCTGGATCCCAAACAGCTGACATTTGAGAAATGTTTGGCATTGGTTGAGCGTTCTTGAACTGTTTGATAACAGCTGTTGTCAACTCATCGTTTTTACCTTCAGCGTATGAACGAGCTTCAGTGTTAGCTGGGATTTCGTTAGTTGCATCGTAGAATGCTTTTTGTTGTTCAGTTGAAACAAGGAAGTCTACAAATTTTTGTGCAGCTTCAAGGTTCTTAGTGCTTGATGGGATGATCCAAGCTTTACCACCACCGAATGGTGTGTATTCTTTACCATTTGGAAGAGTTGGAATAGTAGCAACACCGTAGTTTACTTTAGCATCTTTGAATGCTTGAGCTTTCCAAGGACCGTCGATGATAGCAGCTGTTTTACCTTCTTGGAATTGAGTTTGGATCAAGTTTGCAGCACCTTCAGTATCTTGCATCCCTTTAGGCCATTTTTCGTACCAAGATTTAGCGTAGTTGACACCAGTGATAGAACCGTCGTTTGCAAGACCGATGTCTTTAGCGTCTTTACCGTTTTGTCCGAATACGTAACCACCGTTACCAGCAAGAAGTCCGTATGCGTAGTAGAAGTTTGTCCAGTCAGCTAGGAATGCAGTAGTTTTGCCATCTTCACCAGCGAAAGCGTATTTGCTGTCTTTAGCAAGTTCTTCTAATTCAGCAAAAGTTTTTGGAGCTTCTTTTAGCAAGTCTTTGTTGTAGTACATAACAAGTGACTCAATAACGGCAGGAGCACCGTAAACTTTACCGTCAGCAGCTGTTACAAGAGATTTAGTCTTATCATCTGTTTTAGCGCCGTCGCTCAAAGTAACTTCTGAAAGTTGTCCGTCAGTACCAAGGCTACCTACGCGGTCGTATGGTGCCATCATAACGTCAGCAGCTTGACCTGATTGGTTGTCAAGAGAAAGTTTGTCAAGTCCACCAAGTTGGTCACCTGATTTGATGTTAACTTTTGTACCTGATTCTTTTTCATAAGCTGCAGCAACTTTTTCAGCGTAGGCTTTGTATTGGTCTTCAACGTAGAAAGTGATTTCTTTTGCTTCAGATGAGCTAGCATCAGCTGCTTTATCAGCAGTTTTGCTTCCGCAAGCTACCAAAAGTAAGCTAGCAAGAGTAGCAGTTCCGAGCACAGCAGCGCTCTTCATGAATTTAGATGACATAGTGTATTCCTCCTAAAGAATAACAAAAATAATTTAATGAGAAAACGCAAACGTTTTCTTTTACGAACTTAGTATAGCACAAATAGAAAACGGTTGCAAGCGTTTTTAGGAAATTTTTTAAAAAAATTTTAAGGTTTCAAACATTTGTTAAAGCCTATATATAGGAAAGAACTTAAAATGTTTGTTTTTTTGAATTGAAAATATATTAGGAAAACGATTGCGTAAATTCGGCTCGGTTTTTCAGAAAATAGAGCAGATATTGGGAATGAATTATCTTAAATCAGAAAATCTTTAAAATTTTTTCGCTTATTTCATAAAATATCAGTGGCAACAAGTTTTGTTTGATTAAAATAATTCAAAAAAAATTTTTAAAAACGCTTGCATTTGTTTTTGAAATGCGTTATACTTAAATTAACGCAAACGTTTGCGCCTTAATTGCGCAACGTTTTATAACAAACACATGAGGTGCTATTATGAAAAAACGTCAAAGTGGTGTGTTGATGCACATCTCTTCTCTGCCAGGAGCATACGGGATTGGATCATTTGGGCAGACTGCCTATGATTTCGTTGATTTCTTGGTTCGTACGAAGCAACGTTACTGGCAAATCCTCCCTCTTGGGACAACAAGCTATGGAGATTCTCCATACCAATCATTCTCAGCCTTTGCTGGGAATACGCATTTTATCGACCTTGATATCTTGGTAGAGCAAGGCTTGCTCGAAGCCAGTGATCTTAAAGGTGTTGACTTTGGTAGTGATGCATCTGAAGTTGACTATGCGAAGATTTATTACGCACGTCGTCCACTTTTAGAAAAAGCAGTGAAACGCTTCTTGGAAGTGGGGGATGTCAAGGATTTTGAGAAGTTTGCTCAAGACAACCAATCATGGCTTGAACTCTTCGCAGAGTATATGGCTATCAAAGAGCATTTTAACAATCTTGCTTGGACAGAATGGCCAGATGCAGATGCTCGTGCTCGTAAAGCTTCAGCGCTTGAAAGCTACCGTGAGAAATTGGCAGACAAGTTGGTTTACAACCGTGTGACTCAATACTTCTTCTTCCAACAATGGTTGAAATTGAAAGCCTACGCTAACGACAACCACATCGAGATTGTTGGAGATATGCCTATCTATGTTGCGGAAGATTCAAGCGACATGTGGGCAAATCCACATCTCTTCAAGACAGATGCAAATGGTAAAGCAACCTGCATCGCAGGATGCCCACCAGATGAGTTTTCTGCTACTGGTCAGCTTTGGGGGAACCCAATCTATGACTGGGAAGCAATGGACAAAGACGGGTACAAATGGTGGATTGAACGCTTGCGCGAAAGCTTCAAAATCTACGATATCGTTCGTATCGACCACTTCCGCGGTTTCGAATCTTACTGGGAAATTCCTGCTGGTTCCGATACAGCAGCACCTGGTAAATGGGTGAAAGGTCCTGGCTACAAACTCTTTGCAGCCGTTAAGGAAGAGCTTGGTGAGCTAAACATCATCGCAGAAGACCTTGGTTTCATGACAGATGAAGTCATCGAGTTGCGTGAACGCACTGGCTTCCCAGGAATGAAGATTCTTCAATTTGCCTTCAACCCAGAAGACGAAAGTATCGATAGCCCACACTTGGCACCTGCCAACTCTGTTATGTACACAGGAACACACGATAACAATACAGTTCTTGGTTGGTACCGTAATGAGATCGACGATCCAACTCGTGAATACATGGCTCGTTACACGAACCGTAAAGAGTACGAAACAGTGCCACACGCAATGCTTCGCACAGTATTTTCATCAGTTAGCTTCATGGCTATTGCAACTATGCAAGATTTGCTAGAGCTAGATGAGGCAGCTCGCATGAACTTCCCATCTACTCTTGGTGGAAACTGGTCATGGCGTATGACAGCAGACCAACTCACACCAGCTGTTGAAGAAACTTTGCTTGACTTGACTACAATTTATCGCCGAATCAATGAAAATTTGGTAGAATTAAAGAAATAAGACAATATCAGGAGACACATAAACATGTTACCATTAAACGAATTTGTACAAAAACGTTACAATAAAACTATTGCAGAATGTAGCAATGAAGAGCTTTACCTTGCTCTTCTCAACTACAGCAAGCTTGCTAGCAGCCAAAAACCAGTCAACACTGGTAAGAAAAAAGTTTACTACATCTCAGCTGAGTTCTTGATCGGTAAACTCTTGTCAAACAACTTAATTAACCTCGGACTTTACGACGATGTGAAAAAAGAACTTGCAGCTGCAGGTAAAGAGTTGATCGAAATCGAAGAAGTAGAATTGGAACCATCACTTGGTAACGGTGGTTTGGGACGTTTGGCAGCCTGCTTTATCGACTCAATCGCTACACTTGGTTTGAATGGTGATGGTGTTGGTTTGAACTACCACTTCGGTCTTTTCCAACAAGTTCTTAAAAACAACCAACAAGAAACAATTCCTAACGCTTGGTTGACAGAACAAAACTGGTTGGTACGCTCAAGCCGTAGCTACCAAGTGCCATTTGCACACTTCACATTGACATCTACTCTTTACGATATCGATGTACCTGGTTACAAAACAGCTACTAAAAACCGCTTGCGTTTGTTTGACTTGGATTCAGTTGATTCTTCTATCATCGAAGATGGTATCAACTTTGACAAGACAGATATCGCTCGCAACTTGACTCTCTTCCTTTACCCAGACGATAGCGACAAGCAAGGTGAATTGCTCCGTATCTTCCAACAATACTTCATGGTTTCAAACGGTGCACAATTGATCATAGACGAAGCAATCGAAAAAGGAAGCAACTTGCATGACCTTGCGGACTATGCAGTTGTACAAATCAACGATACTCACCCATCAATGGTGATCCCTGAATTGATCCGTCTCTTGACTGCGCGTGGTATCGAGCTTGATGAAGCAATCTCAATCGTACGTAGCATGACTGCCTACACTAACCACACAATCCTTGCTGAAGCCCTTGAAAAATGGCCTCTTGAATTCTTGGAAGAAGTGGTTCCTCACTTGGTACCAATCATCAAAGAATTGGACCGTCGTGTGAAAGCAGAATACAAAGACCCAGCTGTTCAAATCATTGATGAAAACGACCGTGTACACATGGCTCACATGGATATCCACTACGGATACAGTGTTAACGGGGTAGCAGCACTCCACACTGAAATCTTGAAGAATTCAGAGTTGAAAGCTTTCTACGACATCTACCCAGAAAAATTCAACAACAAAACAAACGGTATCACATTCCGTCGTTGGCTCATGCATGCCAACCCAAGACTGTCTCACTACTTGGATGAGATTATTGGAGAGGGTTGGCACCATGAAGCGGATGAGCTTGAAAAACTCTTGTCATACGAAGACAAGGCTGCTGTCAAAGAAAAATTGGAAAGCATCAAAGCTCACAACAAGCGCAAATTGGCTCGTCACTTGAAAGAACACCAAGGTGTGGAAATCAATACAAACTCTATCTTTGATATCCAAATCAAACGTCTCCACGAGTACAAACGCCAACAAATGAACGCTTTGTATGTGATTCACAAATACCTTGACATCAAGGCTGGGAACATCCCTGCTCGTCCAATCACAGTATTCTTTGGTGGTAAAGCAGCTCCTGCCTACACAATCGCCCAAGACATCATCCACTTGATCCTTTGCTTGTCAGAAGTGATTGCAAACGATCCAGCAGTAGCTCCACACTTGCAAGTGGTTATGGTTGAAAACTACAACGTTACTGCAGCAAGCTTCCTTATCCCAGCATGTGACATCTCAGAACAAATCTCACTTGCTTCTAAAGAAGCTTCAGGTACTGGTAACATGAAATTCATGTTGAACGGAGCCTTGACTCTTGGTACTATGGACGGTGCTAACGTGGAAATCGCTGAGTTGGTTGGCGACGAAAACATCTACATCTTTGGTGAAGATTCAGAAACTGTTATCGACCTTTACGCAAAAGCAGCTTACAAATCAAGCGAATTCTATGCTCGTGAAGCTATCAAACCTTTGGTTGACTTCATTGTGAGCGATGCTGTTCTTGCAGTAGGTAAGAAAGAACGCTTGGAACGTCTTTACAACGAATTGATCAAAAAAGACTGGTTCATGACTCTCCTTGACTTGGAAGACTACATCAAAGTCAAAGAGCAAATGCTTGCTGACTACGAAGACCGTGACGCATGGTTGGATAAAGTCATCGTTAACATTTCTAAAGCAGGATTCTTCTCATCTGACCGTACAATCGCTCAGTACAACGAAGATATCTGGCACTTGAACTAATAATTACATAACTTAAACCCGTACCTTGAAGGTGCGGGTTTTGTCTTATCTGAAAGTTTTATTTACAGTGCTTTCCCAACCAAAATCTCTGCCTCAATGGTAATCTCTGTCAGTTGACTCCAGTCAATTTTGGTCTGGTCAACATGAAAGAGAAGGGGGGTCATGCTAAGTAAAGCTTGGCGTTGCTCGGCTGTGATGGGTTTGGTTAGGGAAGCTATTTGGATAGATTGGATGCTGAAGTATTCCTGGAAATGTTCCTTGATATCTTGGTTGGAATAGTCCTTGTTTGTCAGCTGGTCTTGTACCCTTTGACGGATTTCTTTGAGGTGATTTTCAGTCGGGATGACCTTGATCAAGATGCCATCTTTGGATAAAACGCGACGGAATTCCCCATAGTTGGCAGGTGAAAAGATGTCGAGCAGGATATCCATACTGGCGTCTTTTATAGGAAGTCGAGCCAGGTCACCGACAAACCAATTAACTGACCAGTTGAGTTCACTTTTAGCTGCGATTTGGACCGAGTCTTTTGAAATGTCAAAGGCATAGAAGGTTTTATCAGAGTGACTTTCTTGGAGTTTACGAGAGTAGAAACCTTCGCCACAACCGATACCCAAGACTGTTTTTGCGGATGGATTAGTTGTTAGTAAGTCCGAGATACCTTCTAAAATAGCCTGATAAAAACCAGCTTCAAGAATTTGCTGGCGGTTTTGGAAGTTTTCCTTGTCGTAGTTGGCAGATTGCTTGATTTGCGGAGCCAAGTTGACATAGCCGAATTTTGCCAGATCAAAAGAATGGCGGTTGCTACACTTGAGGCTAGACTCTACCAAGGCCAGATTTTCTTGGCAGATAGGGCAGGAAAAGGCAGTCGCAGAAGCAAAACGCTGAAGTTTGGGTTTGAGGTTTGTATTCATAGTTTAAGTGTATCAAAAGAGGCAAATGAAAGCAACTTTAGAAATAAGTAGATGGGAGATTCAGTAGAAATAAAACTAATTCTCCAATTTATAGAATAAAATTGCTTTTATATCTAAATTTCTATATAATAATGATAAGGAGGAAATAAGTATGTTAAAAGAAGTATTAACCGTTGCAAAAGTTGCGAAAAAATCATCACTCTTTTTGGGTGGTGTCGCATTTGGTACCCTTGGTTTGAAAATCTTGGCAAGTAAGGAAGCTAAAAAAGGTTATTCTAAAGCTTTGGCTAAGGCTTACAAGTTGAAAGACGGGCTAGATGCATCTGTTTCTGTTGTGAAACAACATGGAGACGATGTCTTGCAAGATGCCAAATATTTGTACGAGCAAGAGAAAAAAGAAGAGCAATTAGATAGCCTTATAGGAGAATAATATGTCTTTTAAAGTGCTACATAGAGGATACCAACATATCCGACTATCATCTTCTTTTTCACTCACCTTGGATATTCAAGACTATCTTCGTTCCTTGGCGAGAGATGAAAAGGGGATTGAGTCTATCCAGTTTTACATGGATCAACAGCACTTTACTCTACGCATAAAAGAAGGCTTTTCTGTATTAGATAATGCAGAAGCCTTTTTAAAAAGAATTGATAAAGGGAAAGTTTCTGAG
Organism: Streptococcus sp. SO2; assembly: GCF_030440025.1. The sequence continues at coordinate 22,027 of NZ_JAQFJH010000012.1, read as the reverse complement.
TTGATGACTCTTCCCATTCGTAGAGAAGAGAGTGCTTATTCTATTGTTTCAGGTGCAGCGATTAAGCGTGTACTTTTTCGTAGTTTTGTGCCGTATCCTATTCGCTATATATGGACTTGTTATCAGGCTTTGGGTTATATTAGAGAAGCCTATCAAACACTAGCGCGTAAGGAACTAACGATGGAAGTCTTGGACTGTTCGGCGATTTTATTGTCCTTGTTTATGAACCAATCCAAGACAGCTAGCAATATCATGTTTATGCTTGATTTGGGGAATCATTTAGATCAGTGGTCTTTGAAAAAAACTGCAACAGATTTAGAACAAAGCCTTCTTGCAAAAGAGAGCGACGTATTCTTAGTACAGGGCGATACGGTTGTTAGTATCAAGAGTTCCGATGTTCAAATAGGAGATGTCTTGGTCCTATCTCAAGGAAATGAAATTCTGTTTGATGGACAAGTAGTTTCAGGTTTAGGTATGGTCAACGAAAGTTCCTTGACGGGAGAGAGTTTTCCAGTTGAAAAAAGAGAGTCTGATTTGGTTTGTGCAAATACAGTATTAGAAACTGGAGAGTTACGCATTCGTGTAACCGATAATCAGATGAACAGCCGGATTTTACAACTGATTGAGTTAATGAAGAAATCTGAAGAAAACAAGAAAACGAAACAACGCTATTTCATCAAGATGGCGGATAAGGTCGTCAAATATAATTTCTTGGGGGCTGGGCTAACTTACCTATTAACAGGTTCTTTTTCTAAGGCTATTTCTTTCCTATTAGTCGATTTCTCCTGCGCTTTGAAAATCTCTACTCCTGTAGCTTATTTGACAGCTATCAAGGAGGGGTTGAACCGTGAAATGGTGATTAAGGATGGGGATGTTCTGGAGAAATATCTGGAAGTTGATACTTTCTTGTTTGATAAGACGGGAACAATCACAACTAGTTATCCTATAGTTGAAAAGGTGTTACCTTTTGGGGACTATAGTGAGGAAGATATTCTCAGAATCAGTGCCTGTCTTGAGGAACACATTTATCATCCTATTGCTAATGCCATCGTCAAGCAAGCTGAGATAGAGGGAATTGAACATGAGGAAATGCATGGGAAACTCCAATATATTGCAAGCAAGGGGATCAAATCTCATATAGATGGCCAACCAGTTCTTATTGGGAATTATGTCTTGATGCAGGATGAGCAGATTCATATCAGTTCAGAACAAAATGCTTTAATTGAAGAGTACAAGAGTCACTACAATCTCTTATTCTTGGCTTATCAGAATGAATTGATTGGAATGTTCTGCATTCATACTCCTTTGAGAAAAGAAGCAAAAGCAGCCTTGGAGAAACTTAAGGCACAAGGGAAAAAATTGATTCTGGCAACAGGGGACACCTTGGTTAGGACAGAGGAATTAGTCAAAGATTTGCCCTTTGATCAGGTCTATACAGACTTGAAACCTGATGGGAAATTTGAGTTAGTAGAGGAACTGCAGAAAGCAGGTCACACGATTTTGATGGTTGGAGATGGATTGAATGACTCAGCGGCTCTAACCCTATCAGATATCGGTGTGGTGATGAATGAGAGTGCAGATATTTCTAAGCAGATGAGCGATATCTTATTGTTAGATAATCGTTTGGATTTCTTCCAAGAGTTGGATTGGCTATCATCATCTTTGCAAACACTCATCAAGAAGAATATTCAAGATACCGTTGTCGTAAATAGTAGTTTGATTGGCTTTGGCTTGTTTAATTGGCTCAGTCCTTCAAACCTCTCTATCCTACATAATCTAACAACCTTACGCATAGTCCTGCGTAGCCTGTCTATTAAGGGATAGGTGGGGACTATTCACAGCAAAAAGGAGTTACCTTTCTCGAGGGTAACTCCTTTGTTTATAGGTAAATGTTTAACAATTTAGTAAGTCAACACAAAGTATTTCTTCTTCCCGCGGCGGATAACAGTGAGTTCGTTTTCTAACTTATCTGCGTCACTCAAGACATAGTCAAGGTCTTGGATACGGTCGCCGTTGACGTAGATAGCTCCGTTTTGGACGTCTTCACGGGCTTGGCGTTTTGAATTCACCACACCAGATGACACGAGGAGTTCCACGATATTGTGGTTTTCGTCTGCTTTTACTTGGTAGTTTGGCACTCCACGAAGTCCTTGTTTGAGTTCTTTGACAGAAAGGTTTTTGATGTTTCCAGCAAAGAGTTGCTCGGTGATGTTAAGGGCTTCTTTGTAAGCTTCTTCTCCGTGAACAAGAGTCACGACTTCACGAGCGAGGACCTTTTGTGCCAAGCGTTCGTGTGGAGCCGCTTCAAACTCTTTGCGGATGTCTTCAATCTCATCGAGTGACAAGAAGGTAAAGATTTTCAAGAAGCGAACAGCGTCAGCATCCATCACGTTCATCCAGAATTGGTACATTTCGTATGGAGAAGTCTTTTCAGGGTTAAGCCAGACTGCGTTTCCTTCTGACTTACCAAATTTCTTACCAGTTGCGTCTGTGATGAGTGGAACAGTGATCACGTGACCAGTCTTGTCAGCCTTACGACGAAGCAATTCGGTACCAGCTGTCATATTTCCCCACTGGTCAGAACCACCGATTTGCAGAGTAACATTGTAGTCTTGGTTAAGGACATAGAAGTCGTACCCTTGCATGATTTGGTAGGCAAACTCAGTGTAAGAAATCCCTGTCTCGATCCGTTTCTTCACAGATTCCTTACTCATCATGTAGTTGACAGTGAAGTATTTTCCGACGTCACGGAGGAAGTCAATGAAGCTGATACTGCCAAACCAGTCGTAGTTGTTGACCATGACAGCCTTATTTTCACCATTTTCAAAGTCAAGAAAACGAGAAAGTTGCCCTTGGATAGACTTGACCCAGCCCTCTACTGTGTCTTTTGTTTGGAGACTACGCTCAGCATCTTTGAAGGACGGATCTCCGATGAGACCTGTAGCACCGCCAACGAGCGCATATGGTTTATGACCTGCTAACTGCAAGCGACGACTGGTCAAGATTGCGACAAGGTGGCCGAGGTGAAGGCTATCAGCAGTTGGATCGTAGCCAGTATAATAAGAAACTTGACCTTCTTCTAGGGCTTTACGCAAAGCTTCTTCATCAGTCGTTTGAAAAATCAAACCACGCTCTTTTAGCTCATCAAAAATGTGCATGTGTCTTTTCTCCTTTATAAAATATTGTTTCTACCTATTGTATCACAAACTCGGACAATAGCCTAGTGGAATAGGGAAGAAAGTGGCTATTTTATTGAAAGTTTCCCTTTTATGGTATAATAGAGAAAGCGAGGACATTCATGAAAGAAAGAATTAATGAATTAAAAACAAAAATGCTGCATTTTTTCCAGCAGCTAATGCAACGAATTGTAAAATGGAAGAAAAGACTAGCAGAAAAACTGGCTAATAAGAAAACCGGTAAAAAGGGGACCTCTTCTGACAAAGTTGGAAGGGCAGGATCTAATTTTGCTAAGGTTTTGAGTGGGTTTAAAATAGTCTTTAACACTCTCTTTATCTTAGGTTTTATCGGTGGACTGTTTGGCGCTGGTGTAGCTATGGGTTATGGAGTCGCTCTATTTGACAAGGCTCAGGTGCCTCAAGCAGAAGAGTTGGTCAAGCAAGTGAAGGATATTGCCTCTATTTCAGAAATCACTTATTCTGACGGCAGTACCATTGCCTCGATCGAGGGTGATTTGTTGCGCACTTCAGTCGCTTCAGATGCTATCTCAGATAACCTTAAGAAAGCCATTGTTGCGACAGAGGACGAGCATTTCAATGAGCACAAGGGAGTTGTGCCTAAGGCCGTTATTCGTGCGACTTTGGGAACCTTTGTCGGTCTAGGCTCGTCTAGTGGTGGTTCGACCTTGACCCAGCAGGTTATCAAGCAGCAAGTGGTGGGGGATGCTCCAACTCTAGCTCGTAAGGCCAAAGAGATTATTGATGCTCTAGCTTTAGAAAGGGCCATGGGTAAGGATGAGATTTTGACAACCTACCTTAACATAGCTCCTTTTGGTCGCAATCATAAAGGTCAAAATATTGCAGGTGCCCAGCAGGCTGCGGAAGGAATCTTTGGGGTCAATGCTTCGGATTTAACGGTCCCTCAAGCTGCCTTTATCGCAGGATTGCCACAGAGTCCAATCAGTTATTCTCCTTATGAATCTGATGGTAGTATGAAGAGTGATGAGGACATGGCTTTGGGAATCAAGCGTGCCAAGGATGTCCTCTACAACATGTACCGAACAGGGGCTCTAAGTCAGGAAGACTACGATAAGTACAAAGATTATGACTTTAAGAAAGATTTCCTACCATCAGGTAGTGTTAGCGGTACTTCGCGTGACTATCTCTACTATGCAACCTTGGCAGAAGCTACTGACCGCATGTACGACTACCTCGTCCAACGAGATAATGTTTCTGCGCAAGAATTAAAGAATGAGTCCATTCAGAAATCCTATCGCGATCTAGCCACTAAGGAAATTGAAAATGGTGGATATAAGATTACGACAACTATCAATAAAAATGTTCATGCTGCGATGCAAAATGCGGTTGCGACCTACGGCTATCTGCTAGATGATTCGACAGGTCAGCCTGAGGTGGGGAATGTCCTCATGGACAACCAAACAGGAGCTATTCTTGGATTTGTTGGTGGTCGTAATTATCAAGAAAATCAGAACAATCACGCTATCGATACCAAGCGTTCTCCAGCTTCAACCACAAAACCTATATTGGCCTATGGTATCGCTATTGACCAAGGTTTGATGGGGAGTGCAAGTATCTTATCAAACTATCCTACCAACTTCTCAAACGGGAATCCCATCATGTATGTCAATAGTCCTGGTACAGGTATGATGACCTTGGGAGAAGCCCTGAACTATTCATGGAACATTCCAGCCTACTGGACTTATCGTACGCTTCGAGAGAAGGGTGTCGATGTCAAGGGCTATATGGAAAAAATGGGTTATGAAATCCCAGAATATGGCATTGAAAGTTTACCGATGGGTGGAGGAATTGAGGTTACAGTTGCTCAGCATACCAACGGGTATCAAACTCTGGCCAACAATGGAGTTTACCATAAGAAACATATGATCGCGAAGATCGAGTCAACGGATGGCAGATTGGTATACGAGCACAAGGATGAGCCTGTCCAAGTTTATTCAAAAGCGACAGCAACCATCATGCAAAGTCTCCTTCGGGATGTCATTTCATCTCGGATTACTTCAAGTTTCCAGACGGACTTGACGACTATCAATCCATCCCTAGCTCGTGCTGACTGGATTGGAAAAACTGGTACGACCAATGAAGATGAAAATATGTGGCTCATGCTTTCTACACCTCGCTTGACTTTGGGTGGCTGGTTAGGTCACGACGACAACCGACCACTAGCCAAAGGAGCAGGCCACTACCGCAATGCCAACTATATGGCCCACTTGGTCAATGCTATCCAACAAGCTGAACCTGGAATATGGGGGAATGAGCGCTTTAACCTGGATCCAAGTGTGACCAAGTCACAAGTTCTCCGATCTACAGGACAAAAACCAGGCAAGGTTTCTATCAATGGGAAAGAAATAGAAGTTTCTGGATCAACAGTAACGAGCTACTGGGCGACTAAAGAAGGTGCCCCAGTGACCACCTATCGCTTTGCTATTGGAGGAAGCGATGCAGATTATCTGAACGCATGGAAGAATATTCTAGGAAGCATTCCAGCAGTGACTCCTCCAAGCTCAAGTTCAAGCAGTAGCTCTGGAAGTTCAAGTTCGAGTGGCAATACTCAAAGTGGTTCTTCAGGACGTTCACGTTTATTTAATCGTTAAGAAAGAGTAGTGGCAAGGTTAGTAATTTCTCCTTGTTGCTACTTTTTTCTTTGTTGGTTTCGTGTTACAATAATAATATGAATCATTATCAGAAAAAGATTGTTAAGGGGACAGTATACTCGCTACTCTCAGGCCTAATCTGGGGGATTTGTGGGATTTTAGGAGAGTATTTTTTCACTCATTATCCAGTGTCTTCTGGATGGATTACTTCTATGCGTTTATTAGTGGCAGGGAGTTTGGTTTTAGGTTTATCTGCTTTTCAGTTGCGTAGCCGCTTGTTGGACATCTGGCGTGATAAGAAAAATTATCTACCTTTTTTAGCCTATGCTATTCTAGGTATTTTTTCTGTGCAATTTTTCTTTTATCTCTGCGTTGAGTATTCCAATGCGACGACGGCGACCATTTTGCAATTTATCAGCCCTGTTTTTATCCTGTTTTACAATCGAATCATTTACCAGAAGAAGGCTTCAATTACAGCTGTGTTCTATGTTTTGATTGCCATGCTAGGTGTTTTTTTGATGGCTACAAAAGGGGATTTGTCCCAGTTATCCATGACACCTTTGGCTCTAGTAACAGGTTTGCTCAGTGCAGTAGGGGTCATGTTTAATGTTATCCTTCCTCAGCGTTTTGCACGGTGCTACGGATTTGTTCCGACTGTTGGTTGGGGGATGATTCTGGCAGGGCTCTTTAGTAATTTCCTTTACCCTATTTATCAGATAAGTTTTCAAGTGGATCTGGTAAGTGTGCTGATTTGTCTGACGATTGCCGTGTTTGGTACTGCTTTTGCCTTCTTTCTATCTATGAAGGCCGTGTCACTCGTTTCTCCGCTGGTTGTATCGGTGGTGAGTGCTAGCGAACCGCTCTCTTCAGCTTTATTAAGTGTTCTTTTTTTGGGATTGGTCATGGATGGTTTTTTGGCCTTAGCTATGGTGTTGATTATCGTTCCGATGATTTTTTTATCTATAGAAGAAGCAAAACAAGCCAGGTAAAGATGATTATTTGATAGTTGAGGCTTCAAATTTGAGGCCTTTTTTGGTAGAATAGGTATCATTATAACGAACCAGGAGGCACCTATGACTGCTACAAAAATGAATGCTCAAGAAATTATCCAATTTATCGCCAATGCTGAAAAGAAAACCAGTGTCAAAGTAACCTTTGAGGGGCAACTCGCAACTGCTGTGCCTAGCTCTGTTGTCAAACTAGGAAATGTCCTATTCGGAGACTGGAAGGACGTGACTCCGCTTCTTGAAGGTTTGGTAGAAAATCAAGATTACGTTGTCGAGCAAGATGCTCGTAATTCTGCAGTTCCTTTGCTAGATAAGCGTGCTATCAACGCTCGTATCGAGCCAGGTGCTATTATCCGTGACCAGGTGGAAATTGGTGACAATGCTGTTATCATGATGGGGGCTGTTATCAATATCGGAGCAGAAATCGGTGCAGGAACCATGATTGACATGGGTGCCATCCTTGGTGGCCGTGCTATCGTTGGGAAAAACAGTCACGTTGGTGCAGGTGCAGTTTTGGCAGGTGTGATTGAGCCAGCTAGTGCTGAACCAGTCCGTGTTGGAGACAATGTTCTTATCGGTGCCAATGCAGTGGTTATCGAGGGAGTCAAAATCGGTAGTGGTTCAGTTGTTGCAGCAGGAGCTATTGTTACCCAAGATGTTCCAGAAAATGTGGTTGTAGCAGGTGTTCCAGCTCGCATCATCAAAGAAATTGATGCCCAAACCCAACAAAAAACAGCGCTAGAAGATGCGCTTCGTACCTTGTAAAAATAAAAAGAGGCGGATACTTCTTCCAGCCTCTTTCTTCTATATAGGAGGACAGATAGATGTTAGATTTGATTCAGACTAGACGAGATTTACACCAGATTCCAGAGATTGGCTTGGAGGAGTTCAAGACTCAGGCTTATTTGCTGGATGTGATTGAGAAATTGACTGCGAACAAGGACTTTGTTCAAGTTCGTACCTGGCGGACAGGAATTTTGGTCTACCTGCAGGGAAGTCAGCCGGAGCGAACCATTGGTTGGCGAACAGACATTGATGGTCTGCCTATTGTCGAACAAACAGGTCTACCTTTTGCCTCTCAAAACCAAGGTCGTATGCATGCTTGCGGACATGATTTTCACATGACCATTGCCTTGGGCTGTCTCGAGCGTGCTCTTGAGGAGCAACCCAAGAATAATTTGCTCTTTCTATTTCAGCCTGCTGAAGAAAATGAAGCTGGTGGTATGCTCATGTATGAGGATGGTGCTTTTGGAGATTGGTTGCCAGATCAGTTTTATGGTCTCCATGTTCGTCCGGATTTGAAAGTCGGCCAGATTGCGACCAATACACATACTCTCTTTGCAGGGACCTGTGAGGTGAAGATTCGTTTCAAAGGAAAAGGAGGACACGCAGCTTTTCCACATGAAGCCAATGACGCCTTGGTGGCTGCTAGTTACTTTGTAACCCAGGTGCAGTCAGTTGTCAGCCGCAATGTCAATCCAATCGAGGGGGCGGTGGTGACCTTTGGCCTTTTCCAAGCTGGAACAACCAATAATGTCATTACAGACACAGCATTTTTACATGGAACTATTCGCGCCTTGACTCAGGACATGAGCCTCTTGGTACAAAAAAGAGTCAAGACAGTCTCAGAAGGTGTTGCAGCAGCCTTTGATATGGAAGTCGAAGTAGAACTCAAGCAAGGAGGCTACCTACCTGTTGAGAACAATCCAGCCTTGGCGCGTGAACTGATGGACTTTTTTGAAGAGAAAGAGGGAATTGAGTTGATTGATATCGAGCCTGCTATGACGGGTGAGGACTTTGGTTATCTCCTTTCGAAGGTAGATGGCGTTATGTTCTGGCTAGGTATCGATAGTCCCTACGCCCTTCATCACCCTCAGATGAGCCCTAAGGAAGAAGCCTTAGCCATTGGGGTAGATGCGGTCTCTAGTTTCTTGAAAAAGAAGGCAGCAGAGTAGAGGAATTGTCTATGAAAGCAGAACTACGCAAGAAAATTTTGCAAGAAATGAAGTCTCTATCTCAGGAGCAAAAACAGGCTATGGACCAAGTTTTAACTGAGCGTTTCTTACAACACCCTTTTTACCAAGAAGCCAAGACCATCGCAACCTATCTCTCCTTCCCTCATGAATTTCAAACGCAAGAATTGATCGAGCGGGCGCTGAAGGACGATAAAAAGGTTCTGATACCCAAAACCTATCCCAAGGGGCGCATGGAGTTTGTGGTCTATCATCCGCAGCAGTTGGCAAAAACTTCCTTTGGTTTACTGGAACCGCAAGGAGACTTGGAAGTGGTGGAACCGTCTCAGATTGATTTAATTCATGTTCCGGGCTTGGCTTTTACAACAGAGGGCTATCGGATCGGATATGGTGGAGGATACTACGACCGCTATCTAGAACATTTTGCTGGGCAGAGCCTGAGTACAATCTATCCTTGTCAAATTCAGGAGTTTAACTTGGAAGACCATGATATTCCTGTTCAGGAGGTGTTAATCTATGAAGGAAATCTTTGATAAACGTTATCCTGTGACTAGTTTCTTCCTCCTAGTAACCGCATTGGTCTTTCTCTTGATGTTGGTTCTTACAGGTTTAAATTTTGAACGAGCAGATACCTTGCTTCAGTTTGGAGCCATGTATGGACCGATCATTCGTCTGTTCCCTGAGCAGATTTGGCGCCTTTTTTCGGCTATATTTGTGCATATCGGATGGGAGCATTTTATTGTCAATATGATTTCGCTCTACTTTCTTGGACGACAGGTGGAGGAGATTTTCGGTTCCAAGCAGTTCTTCTTTCTTTATCTCTTATCAGGAATGATGGGCAATCTCTTTGTTTTTGCTTTCACACCGAAAGTTGTAGCAGCAGGCGCTTCCACTTCTCTTTACGGGCTATTTGCTGCGATTATCGTCTTGCGTTACGCAACTCGCAACCCCTATATCCAGCAGTTGGGGCAATCCTATCTGACACTTTTCGTGATAAATATCATTGGAAGTGTTCTGATTCCAGGAATCAGCCTAGCAGGCCATATCGGTGGGGCAGTAGGAGGTGCTTTTCTAGCAGTTATTTTTCCAGTTAAATGGGAGAGAAGGATGTACAGTACTAGCCAGCGAATCGGAGCAACTGTACTTTTTATCGCACTAGCCATTTTCCTTTGCTATAAGGGAATGAACTATGTGTAGGGGGGATAGTTAAAAAGCCACTCAAAAAATGAGTAGCTTTTTTTGGAACCATTCGAAACAACACAGCTCTAAAATAGTTATTAACGTTGTCTAAAATCAGCAATTCCTCCACCGTAGTTTCCAAGGTGGTTTCCATTGTCGTCACGAACATCACCATTACTGTGATTTGCTTGATAACTGCCTGAATGTCCAAAAGCATCAGTTCCCGTATATCTTGTATAGCCATCATTTCCTCCGCCGCTATTGCTGTTGCCAGATGAATATTGTTCGGCAGCTGGGGCTTCATAATTACTTCCGCCACCATTTGATCCAGAATCAGAAGATGAGTTAGAACTTGAACTGCTTGAACTACTTGATCCACCAGAAGATTCTTGTGATTTAGCTTCTGATTGTTTCTTCTCTTCTTCTTTAGCTTTTTCAGCTGCTTTTTGTTCTTCTTCTTTCTTCAAAGCTTCGATTTGCTTATTGAATTTATCTACAATATCAGTAAGAGATTTTGTAGTTTCTTCAAGATTATCTTGTTTGAATGTTTCATCAACTTTCTTGATAAAATCAATTTGTTTATTGATTTCTTTTACATTATTTTCTAAGGTTGTTTTATCTTTAAATTTGTCATCTGAATCTTTGATGTCATAAGCCAAACCTTTTTGCAAATGAAAATCTACAATAGCTTTAGATGATTCTTTGACTTTGTTATTAAGATAGTCTTTACCTGTATCGGTTTTAAGTGAAGTTTCAGATAATTCTTTCAACTTAGAAATAGATTCATCTGAAGATGCATCAAATGATTCAAATAGTTTATCAACTTGTTCTTTGTCTGATTTGCTATCTTTTTCTAATTGTACAATTTTTGCTTGTTGCTCTGCTTGATGCTGGTAATATGAATACCATCCAAACCCTAATACCAATACAACACCAACTGCAACTGATGAAATGATTACTTTTTTATTGTCTTTGATAAATTCTACAGATTTGTTCTCCATAATCTTTTACTTTGATAGTGTCCGCAATTACTTTAAAATTAAAATTACACCTATCTTTCTCCCTTATTATATTCTTATTAATAGCTTCCACAAAATTAAACAACTTATATTCGACTCGGTTGATTTAATTTAACCATGACTACTCCAACAGTTAAGTCAAATTTAAAATTATTTATTATTTTGGAACCATTCGAAACAACATAGCTCTAAAACAGAATGATGTCATAGTACAAATGACCAGCAGTTTTAGAACCATTCGAAACAACACAGCCAAAAGATTTTTCTTTTGAGTTAAAATATGGTTATCCATAATCAGTAATGCGCACGATTCGGTGTTTTTTATTTTATTATACTAACTCATTGTACTCCTATTTTTATAAAAAAACAAATAATATCGTAGCGCTCTCATAAAATTTAAAATCAATTCGGTGGAGCCTGTTAGTGGATTAACCGAGAAATATGATTTCCTTTTGAGAGTATATATGTTCGGGATGATAGCAATACAAAATAAAAAGAACTGGGGATAATTAACTATCCTAGTTCTTTTTTATATGGAATTTTCTTCTATTCCCCCTCAGCTAACTCTTTCCCAAGTTGGATGAGGTAGTCTTTCAAGTCGTCTTTGACTTGTGGGTGTTTGAGAGCGTAGTCGATGGATGTTTTCATAAAGCCAAACTTATCTCCGACATCGTAACGAGCTCCTTTGAACTCACGAGCAAATACACGTTGTGTTTTATTGAGGGTATCGATTGCATCTGTCAGCTGAATTTCATTTCCTGCACCTGGAGCTTGATTTTCGAGGATTTGGAAAATTTCAGGAGTGAGGAGGTAGCGTCCAATAATAGCAAGGTCGCTAGGAGCATCCTCTGGCGCAGGTTTTTCAACGAAGGTTTCAACGCTGTAAAGACCGTCTTTCCCTTCTCCTTGCGGAGCAATAACCCCATAAGCAGATACTTCGTCATGAGGGACTGGCATAACAGCGATAGTGGACGCGTGTGTACGCTCGTAGTCATCCATGAGTTGTTTGGTAAGTGGAACAGCCTTTTCGTCCGTGATATCCATCAAGTCATCACCAAGCATAACGACAAAAGGTTCATTTCCGACGAAAGCTTTGGCTTGCAAGACAGCATCTCCGAGACCACGTGGATGTGTTTGACGGATAAAATGCAGGCGCATGCCGGTTGTCTCATCAACCAGCTTCAAAAGATCTGTTTTCCCTTTTTCTTTGAGGTTGTATTCCAATTCGAAGTTTGAGTCGAAGTGGTCCTCGATAGAACGTTTTGACTTACCAGTAACAACCAAGATATCTTCGATTCCAGACTTGAGGGCTTCTTCAACGATAAACTGGATAGTTGGCTTGTCTACGATTGGCAACATTTCCTTGGCCAAGGCCTTAGTTGCTGGGAGGAAACGAGTTCCCAATCCAGCGGCAGGGATGACTGCTTTTCTGACTTTTTGTTTCATGATGTTCCTTTCTATAAGGGTCTACGACCATTCGTTTTCTGCTTTAAATTCATTGCTCATGATGTCAGTGATTGCTTCTTTGATATTGACACCTTCATAGATCACTCGGTAAATAGCCTGTGTGATTGGCATGTAGACACCCAATTCCTGAGCCAGTTCGTATGCTGCTCGCGTTGTTGAAATGCCTTCGATGACCATGCCCATATTAGCTTCGATGTCTGCGAGGGATTCTCCACGACCGAGAGCATCACCGGCCCTCCAGTTACGAGAGTGGACAGATGTCCCCGTTACAATCAAATCTCCAACTCCAGAAAGACCGCTATAAGTCAGAGGGTTAGCTCCTAGAGCGACTCCTAGACGGGTGATTTCCGCCAAGCCACGTGCGATGATGGCCGCCTTGGCATTGTCGCCAAACCCTAGACCATGTAGTGCCCCAGCACCAACTGCAATGATGTTTTTGAGAGCACCAGCGGTTTCAACCCCGATAACATCCGTATTAGTATAGAGACGGAAGTAGTGATTGCTAAAGAGATTTTGGACGTACTGGGCAGTTTCAAGATCTTTGGAGGCTGCGGTAATCAAGGTAATATCGCGTACAATCGTTTCCTCAGCGTGACTCGGTCCTGAAACAACAACGACTTCACTACGAAGGTCAGCTGGGATTTCCTCTTCAAGAATGGTTGAGAGGCGTTTGTGGCTATCTGGTTCCAATCCTTTGGAGGCATGCATGATGACAACTTTGTGATCGAGCACCTTTGCCACTTGTTGGGCAACCAGTCTCGTTACTTTTGTTGGGACCACAAATAAAATAGCATCCACATCCTTTAGTGTTTCTTCCAAGTCATGATAGGCTTTGATTTTTTCGTCGAGTAGGATATCTTTGAAGTAGCGTTTGTTTGTATGTTGGTTATTGATTTCATCAATTTGGTCAGAAATATTTCCCCAAATTCGAACCTCGTGTCCATTGTCGTTTAGGACCTGCGAAAGGGCAGTTCCCCAAGAACCAGGACCCAAGACAGCGATGGTTTGTTTCTTCATCTTTTCCTCCTTGTAAGAGTTCTTCCTTTCATTTTACCATAAAAAGCCTTTTCATGCATCACCTGTAGATGAGAGCGCACTAATTTATAATAAGGAGACTTCTTTGACAAGATGTCTCTTTTTTGCTAGAATAGCATCAATATGAACGAATGAGAAGGAGCTGACGCAGGATGTCGCTCCCTTTATCTATTTTATTAGGAGGAAATATGCTGATTAAAAAAATAAAAACCTATAAATGGCAGGCCTTGGCATCCTTAATGATGACAGGTTTGATGGTTGCGAGTTCGCTCTTGCAACCGCGCTATTTGCAAGAGGTGTTAGAGGCTTTGTTGGCTGGTCAAAATGAGGCTATTTATAGTATTGGCGCTTGGCTGATAGGAGTAGCCCTAGTCGGTCTGGTTGCAGGTGGGGTCAATGTAACACTTGCAGCCTATATTGCTCAAGGAGTGTCTTCGGACCTTCGTGAAGACGCTTTTCGCAAGATCCAGACTTTTTCTTATGCCAATATTGAGCAGTTTAATGCGGGTAATCTTGTCGTCCGAATGACCAATGATATCAACCAAATTCAGAACGTGGTGATGATGGCTTTTCAAATCCTCTTCCGTCTCCCTCTTCTTTTTATTGGTTCCTTTATCTTGGCGGTTCACACTCTTCCGTCACTTTGGTGGGTGATTGTCCTCATGGTGCTCCTAATCTTTGCACTAACAGCCATCATGATGGGGATGATGGGGCCACGATTTGCTAAGTTTCAAACCCTTCTTGAACGGATCAATGCTATCGCTAAGGAAAATCTACGTGGTGTGCGCGTGGTTAAATCCTTTGTGCAGGAAAAAGCACAATTTGACAAATTTACCGATGTTTCTGATGAACTTCTCGGCCAAAATCTTTATATCGGTTATGCCTTCTCAGTTATAGAACCCGTTATGATGCTAGTCGGCTATGGAGCGGTCTTCCTCTCTATCTGGTTAGTGGCAGACATGGCTCAGTCAGATCCATCTGTTGTGGGCTCTATTGCTTCCTTTATCAACTATCTCAGCCAGATTATCTTTACCATTATCATGGTTGGATTTTTAGGAAATTCTGTCAGTCGTGCCATGATTTCCTTGCGTCGTATCCGCGAGATTCTAAATACCGAGCCAGCGATGACCTTTAAAGATCTCCCAGACGAAGAGTTAGAAGGAAGTCTCTCTTTTGAAAATGTAACCTTCACCTATCCCAATGACGATGAGCCTATGCTGAAGAATGTAACCTTTGAAATTGCGCCTGGTCAGATGGTGGGTGTGGTTGGAGCGACTGGAGCAGGGAAGTCTACCTTGGCTCAGTTAATTCCACGACTGTTTGATCCACAAGAGGGGTCTATTAAGATTGGTGGCAAGGATATTCGAGATGTCAGCGAGGGAACCTTGCGTAAAACAGTTTCCATTGTCTTGCAACGTGCTATTCTCTTTAGCGGAACCATTGCAGATAATCTTCGTCAAGGAAAAGGAAATGCCAGCGTGTCAGAAATGGAACGTGCAGCACGAATTGCTCAAGCCAGCGAATTTATCGGGCGTATGGAAAACAAATTTGAGAGTCAGGTCGAAGAACGTGGCACCAACTTTTCTGGTGGACAAAAGCAACGGATGTCCATTGCCCGTGGGATTGTCAGCAATCCCCGTATCCTGATTTTTGACGATTCGACTTCAGCCCTAGATGCCAAGTCAGAAAGACTCGTGCAGGAAGCTTTGAATAAAGATCTGAAAGGGACAACAACTATTATCATCGCTCAAAAGATCAGTTCAGTCGTCCATGCGGACAAGATTTTGGTCTTGGATCAAGGGCGTTTGATTGGAGAAGGACGGCATGCAGACTTGGTAGCTAACAATGCCGTCTACCGCGAAATCTACGAAACACAAAAGGGAAAGGAGGAATAAAATGAAAACCGTTCGATTTTTCTGGAATTATTTTAAAGTTTACAAGTTCTCCTTTGTCATTGTGGTTCTGATGGTTGCAGTTGCGACGATTGCCCAAGCCCTCTTTCCAGTTTTTTCAGGTCAAGCAGTGACAGAGCTCGCTAACCTAGTTCTGGCTTATCAAAATGGAACTTCCGAACTAGCCTGGCAGAGTTTGTCAGCTCTGATGCTGAATCTAGCTCTAGTTGTCCTCGCCTTAGTGGTATCCAGTTTGATTTACATGACCTTGATGACCCGTGTGATTGCTGAGTCAACAAATGAGATGCGTAAGGGCCTCTTTGGCAAACTCTCTCGTTTGACGGTTTCTTTCTTTGACCGCCATCAGGATGGCGATATCCTTTCTCGCTTCACGAGTGACTTGGACAACATCCTTCAAGCCTTCAATGAAAGCCTAGTTCAGGTTATGAGCAATATTGCTCTTTACATCGGTTTGATTTTTGTCATGTTTTCAAGAAATGTGACGCTCGCCCTGATAACAGTAGCCAGTACTCCAGTAGCCTTTCTCATGTTGGTTTTCATCGTGAAAATGGCCCGCAAGTACACTAATCTCCAGCAAAAAGAGGTAGGGAAACTCAACGCCTACATGGACGAAAGTATTTCAGGGCAGAAAGCTGTTATCGTACAAGGAATTCAAGACGACATCGTAGCAGGCTTTGTGGAGCAAAATGAGCGCGTGCGCAAGGCAACCTTTAAAGGGAGAATGTTCTCAGGCATCCTCTTTCCTGTTATGAATGGGATGAGCTTGGTCAATACGGCCATCGTCATTTTTGCAGGTTCGGCTGTCTTGCTGAACGATCCAAGTATCGAAACAACGACAGCCCTAGGTTTGATTGTCATGTTTACCCAATTTTCTCAGCAGTACTACCAGCCGATTATCCAGGTGGCTGCGAGTTGGGGGAGCCTCCAGTTGGCCTTTACTGGGGCAGATCGTATCCAAGAAATGTTCGATGCAGAAGAAGAGATTCGTCCGCAAAATGCGCCTGCCTTTACGGAATTGCGAGAAGGCGTTGAAATCAGTCACATTGATTTCTCTTATGTGCCAGACAAGCCGATTTTAAAAGATGTTAGCATTTCAGCTCCTAAGGGGCAGATGATAGCAGTTGTCGGTCCGACTGGCTCAGGGAAAACGACCATCATGAACCTCATCAATCGTTTCTACGATGTGGATGCAGGCAGCATTTGCTTTGATGGCAAAGACATCCGTGACTACGACTTGGACAGCCTGCGGAGCAAGGTCGGGATTGTCTTGCAGGATTCGGTCTTGTTTAGTGGAACGATCCGAGACAATATCCGCTTTGGTGTGCCAGATGCCAGTCAGGAAATGGTCGAAGCAGCTGCCAAGGCAACTCATATTCATGACTATATCGAAAGCTTGCCTGACAAGTATGATACCCTTATTGATGATGAGCAAAATATCTTCTCGACTGGGCAGAAACAATTGATTTCCATCGCTCGGACATTGATGACAGATCCTCAAGTCCTAATCTTAGATGAAGCGACTTCCAATGTCGATACCGTAACAGAAAGCAAGATTCAACATGCTATGGAAGCAGTAGTAGCAGGTCGAACCAGTTTTGTCATTGCCCATCGTTTGAAGACCATCCTCAATGCCGATCAGATTATTGTCCTCAAAGATGGAGAGGTCATTGAACGTGGAAATCATCACGAGTTGCTCAAACTCGGCGGTTTCTACTCAGAACTGTATCACAATCAATTTGTCTTCGAATAGAAAAGTTGTTCATATTGGGCAGCTTTTTCTTATCCATAAAAAATACTTATCACGGTCTTTAAAAAAACATATTAGACAGGAAAGGGTTGGAATGATAAGATAAGACTGTCGCAAGAAAATCGAAAGGAGACATGTCATGGCTAGAACGGTTGTAGGAGTTGCTGCAAATCTATGTCCTGTAGATGCAGAAGGGAAAAACATCCACTCATCTGTATCCTGTAAATTTGCAGAGAGCATTCGTCAAGTCGGTGGTCTTCCTTTAGTAATTCCTGTAGGGGATGAGTCCATTGTTCGCGATTATGTGGAAATGATTGACAAACTCATCTTGACAGGTGGACAAAATGTCCATCCTCAGTTTTATGGAGAGAAAAAGACCATTGAGAGCGATGATTACAACCTTGTACGCGATGAGTTTGAACTAGCCCTCTTGAAAGAAGCGCTTCGTCAGAATAAACCAATTATGGCAATCTGTCGTGGGGTTCAGCTGGTCAATGTTGCTTTTGGCGGCACTCTCCACCAAGAAATTGAAGGTCACTGGCAAGGCTTGCCTTTTGGAACATCTCATTCTATTGAGACGGTAGAAGGGAGTGTGGTGGCTAAGTTGTTTGGAAGAGAAAGTCAGGTCAACTCAGTCCATCGTCAAAGTATCAAAGATCTGGCACCTAATTTCCGTGTAACTGCTATTGATCCTCGAGATCAGACCATCGAAGCGATTGAGTCTATCGATGAGCATCGCATTATCGGTTTGCAGTGGCACCCAGAGTTCCTGGTCAATGAAGAAGATGGCAATTTAGAATTATTTGAGTATTTATTAAATGAATTGTAACGGTTAGAGTCTCTAGCCGTTTTTATTCGTTCTTTCAGATTTTTTATATTTTAGCAAATTTACGCAAACGTTTGAATTCTGATAAAAATTGGGCAAATTCAATAAAAAAGCTTGAAAAAATCGAAGGTAAGCGTTATGATAGAAAAGAAGAAATTTTGGAGGATTATCATGTCACATATTAAATTTGATTATTCAAAAGTTTTAGACAAATTTGTTGCCCCACATGAAGTGGAATACATGCAAGCACAAGTAACAGCTGCAGACGAATTGATCCGTAAAGGAACTGGTGCTGGTAGCGACTTTTTGGGTTGGTTGGACCTTCCTGAAAACTACGACCGCGAAGAATTCGACCGCATCTTGAAAGCTGCTGAGCAAATCAAAACAGATAGCGATGTCTTGGTTGTAATCGGTATCGGTGGATCTTACCTTGGTGCCAAAGCAGCCATCGACTTCTTGAACCACCACTTTGCTAACTTGCAAACAAAAGAAGAACGTAAAGCGCCACAAATCCTTTACGCTGGAAACTCAATCTCATCAACTTACCTTGCTGACTTGGTGGAGTACGTAGCTGACAAAGACTTCTCAGTAAACGTGATTTCTAAATCAGGTACAACAACTGAACCAGCTATTGCTTTCCGTGTCTTCAAAGAACTTTTGGTTAAGAAATACGGACAAGAAGAAGCTAACAAACGTATCTACGCAACAACTGACCGCCAAAAAGGTGCTGTTAAGGTTGAAGCAGATGCTAATGGTTGGGAAACATTTGTAGTTCCAGATGACATCGGTGGACGCTTCTCAGTATTGACAGCAGTTGGATTGCTTCCAATCGCTGCATCAGGTGCAGATATCAAAGCCCTTATGGAAGGTGCCAACGCAGCTCGTAAAGACTACACTTCAGACAAGATTGCTGAAAACGAAGCATACCAATACGCAGCAGTTCGTAACATCCTTTACCGTAAAGGTTACGCTACTGAAATCTTGGTAAACTACGAGCCATCACTTCAATACTTCTCAGAATGGTGGAAACAATTGGCTGGTGAGTCAGAAGGGAAAGACCAAAAAGGAATCTACCCAACTTCAGCTAACTTCTCAACTGACTTGCACTCACTTGGTCAATTTATCCAAGAAGGAACTCGTATCATGTTTGAAACAGTTGTCCGTGTGGACAAACCACGTAAGAACGTGATCATTCCTACTTTGGAAGAAGACCTTGACGGACTTGGTTACCTTCAAGGAAAAGACGTTGACTTTGTAAACAAAAAAGCAACTGACGGTGTTCTTCTTGCCCACACTGACGGTGATGTGCCAAACATGTACGTAACTCTTCCAGAGCAAGACGCTTTCACTCTTGGTTACACTATCTACTTCTTCGAATTGGCAATTGCCCTTTCAGGTTACTTGAATGCCATCAACCCGTTTGACCAACCAGGTGTTGAAGCATACAAACGCAACATGTTTGCCCTTCTTGGAAAACCAGGATTTGAAGAATTGAGCAAAGAGCTTAACGCACGTCTATAATAGAAGAAAAGAGTGGCTTGTCCACTCTTTTTACTCTCTTTATTCGTAGACATTGGACTCAGGCGAGACTTGTGATATAATATAGAAAGCAAAAAGGCAGACGCCTAGAGACTTTATAGGAGAAACTATGTCAAAAGATATCCGCGTACGCTACGCACCAAGTCCAACAGGACTACTACACATCGGAAATGCCCGTACAGCATTGTTTAACTACCTTTACGCACGCCATCATGGTGGAACTTTTATCATTCGTATCGAAGATACTGACCGTAAACGCCACGTTGAGGACGGGGAACGTTCACAGCTTGAAAATCTTCGCTGGTTGGGGATTGACTGGGATGAAAGTCCAGAAACTCATGCAAACTACCGCCAGTCTGAGCGTTTGGACTTGTATCAAAAATACATCGACCAATTGCTAGCTGAAGGAAAAGCCTACAAATCTTACGTCACAGAAGAAGAGTTGGCGGCTGAGCGTGAACGCCAAGAAGCAGCTGGCGAAACACCACGTTACATCAATGAATACCTTGGTATGAGCGAAGAAGAAAAAGCAACTTACATCGCAGAACGTGAAGCAGCCGGTATCATCCCAACTGTTCGTTTGGCTGTTAACGAGTCTGGTATCTACAAATGGCATGATATGGTCAAAGGTGATATCGAGTTTGAAGGTGGCAACATCGGTGGTGACTGGGTTATCCAAAAGAAAGATGGTTACCCAACATACAATTTTGCCGTTGTGATCGATGACCACGACATGCAAATTTCCCATGTTATTCGCGGAGATGACCACATTGCCAACACACCCAAACAGCTTATGGTTTATGAGGCTCTTGGTTGGGAAGCTCCAGAGTTCGGTCACATGACTTTGATCATCAACTCTGAAACGGGTAAAAAATTGTCTAAACGCGATACCAATACCCTTCAATTTATCGAAGACTACCGTAAAAAAGGCTATTTGCCAGAAGCCGTCTTTAACTTTATCGCCCTTCTTGGCTGGAACCCTGGTGGGGAAGACGAAATCTTCTCTCGTGAAGAGCTCATCAAGCTCTTTGATGAAAACCGCCTCAGCAAATCTCCAGCGGCTTTCGACCAGAAGAAACTAGACTGGATGAGTAATGACTACATCAAGAGAGCTGACTTGGCAACTATCTTTGAAATGGCCAAACCATTCCTTGAAGAAGCAGGACGATTGACTGACAAGTCTGAAAAAATGGTGGAACTATACAAACCACAAATGAAATCAGTAGACGAGATTGTTCCACTGACAGATCTTTTCTTCTCAGATTTCCCAGAGTTGACAGACGCTGAGCGCGAGGTCATGGCAGGAGAAACCGTTCCGGTTGTTCTAGAAGCCTTCAAAGCGAAACTAGAAGCAATGACAGATGAAGAATTTGTGACAGAAAACATCTTCCCACAAATCAAAGCAGTTCAAAAAGAAACAGGTATTAAAGGGAAAAACCTCTTCATGCCGATTCGTATTGCCGTTTCAGGTGAAATGCATGGACCAGAATTACCAGACACCATTTTCTTACTCGGACGTGAAAAGTCAATCCAGCATATTGAAAACATGCTGAAAGAGATTTCTAAATAAAAAGGACTTCCGATGGATACATGGGAAAAAATGTATGAAGAAGCACGAACCTTATTCAATCCCCATGAAGTTTCTGACTTTGTTTATGCTAACCATGTTGTTGCTGCAGTAGAAGCAGAAGATGGTCAGATCTTCACAGGATTTTGTATGGAGGGCACTTGTGGCGTTTTTCATCTCTGTGCAGAACGAGCGGCTCTCTTCAATATGTATCAATTTTCAGGACAAACTAAAGTTAAGAAAATCCTCGCCTTTCGAGATAAACCTCCTTACGGCGAAGGATCAGGTATGCCCTGTGGCGCTTGCAGAGAATTTCTCTTAGAATTGAATGCTGAAAATAAAGAAGCAGAGTTCATGATGGACTACGAAACAAGAAAAACAATCAAAGTTGCCGAATTGATCCCTTACTGGTGGGGAGAGGAACGTGCGACTAATTGGCAAGATAAATAGAGGGAGTCAGTTTAACTGGCTCTTTCCCTAATCTTTTCAGAATTTCGGTAAAGAGGAAAAAAAGTCCTTGACAAAGGCGGAAAAGTAGGTATAATAGAAAGAGTTGAAAAGCTCAAGGTCCGTTGGTCAAGGGGTTAAGACACCGCCTTTTCACGGCGGTAACACGGGTTCGAATCCCGTACGGACTATGGGTGTATTGCGGTTAGAAAAAACTTGAAAAAAGTTTAAAAAATCTGTTGACAGAGACAGATGGCTGTGATATACTAATATAGTTGTCGCTCGAGAGAGAATGAGTGACAAAGACCTTTGAAAACTGAACAAGACGAACCAATGTGCAGGGCACTATAACTGAGGTTATAGTACTGAACAATGAAAAAACAATAAATCTGTCAGTGACAGAAATGAGTGAGAACTCAAACTTTTAATGAGAGTTTGATCCTGGCTCAGGACGAACGCTGGCGGCGTGCCTAATACATGCAAGTAGAACGCTGAAGGAGGA